>NZ_JBMQOC010000028.1:0-20868 GCF_053550995.1 Parapedobacter sp. | reverse complement strand
CCCCATTACGTTCGGAGAATGATTTCATCAGTAGGACAAACTCATCCACCTTGGAGATGGACCGCAACCAATCTCGCTGGCTATGGTGGCAGCAGAGCATTTCTTCTTTGATAGCGATGACGTCGCTGATATCCACAACTACGTCTCCCACTACCTGCCTGCCATACCGATCTTTGCCCTGCACCGCATCGGCATAATACAGATGCGGCACCTGTGCCAGCAGGGGCAATCCCGGCGTGGCGATATTGGGTATGGTGGCTGCCATGCAGGCCGTCTGCGCCAAGTGGCTGGTCACCTCGTGGTCCAGCATATAATCATCCGGGCTCGCGGTTATCACCAAGGTAGGCTGTATTTCGCGGAAGAGTGCGATCACCTTCATCAGGGTGGGCTTGTCGTACAGGATAAAAACATCTTCCGACTCCAGGCACCGGTAGCTGCCACCAATGACGGCCGCCGCGGCCGCAGCTTCCTTACGACGTACCACGCTAATCTCTTCGGCATTGAGCTGGGTCGAACCGGCTTGCCCGGGTGTCATCGTTGCAATGGCAACCTGCCAACCCCGCCGCGACAAAAGAGCCAACAGCCCCCCACTTAAAATCTCCGCGTCATCGGGATGCGCCATGAGGCAGAGTACTGTATTTTTATTTTTCATGTTCATGTACCCTTTCTAATTACCACCACAAGATGTAAAGCGCGCCATAAACCACCGCCATAAGCCCCCACCAAAGCCACACCGACTGCCACCACGGCCGCCGTGGCTCATCTTTGGGGAGCCTTAACATCTTCGGCGTCCAGATCAGGTTGCCGATTTCCGTAACAACCCGTGGACGGCTATAAAGACTGACCACTACCATCATCAACACACAAAATATCTGAGTAATACCGCCCGTTACATAAAAATTATCCAGACCGTACGCCGTGATGGTTGCCGGTGCAAATAAAAGGGGAATGAAAACGAGTTGTATCAATGCGCCCAACGGGATGCCTACGATCAGCACGGTAAGAGAAGCTGCGGGCGTTGCCCTTTTCCAAAACATCCCTGCCAAGAAACAGGTAGCCACCGGCACGGCCAAGTAGGTAGACAGTGACTGGAAATAAATAAAAATCCCTCCCATCCTGCCGATCACCGGCGCATAAAGCACACTGAATGCCATCAACCCGAAGGTACACCACATCCCTACCCGGACCAACTGCTTGTCATTGGCTTGCTTATTCATCCATTTCTTGTACACGTCATACGTAAACAACGTAGAAATCGAATTTAGGAAAGCCGAAATGGTCGACATGATCGCTGCCAATATACCCACCAATATCAACCCCTGCATCCCCTTGGGGATGAGGTTGGCGATCAGCATCGGGTATACGTCGTCCACTTGCTCCGGTGTCACCGCAAATTCCGGATACCCCGTACTCGCGAGCACCCTGGCAATCATCCCGGGAAATATTTCCAGGAATGGCCGCAATAACACAAATGCCAATGCAAATACGATGGCCATGCGCACATCCCATTCCGTTTTTGCGCCGAACCCCCGCTGCACCAGCGTTTGGTTGATACAGGAGTAGAACAGCTGCAGGTTGAACAGCGAAAACAGCACGGCATGCCACGGCATGATGGGCGTGTCCATGGGCTGCATCAGGTGAAAACCACCCGGTGCGTGGGCCGCGATGTCCTGCCATCCATTTTCCAGTTTCACATATCCCAGGTAAAACAGGATGCCGCCCGCCAGGAACATCAGCACGAATTGGAATACGGAAGCGTTGATCATCGAAGACATGCCCCCGAATATGGTGAAGACCCCCGACACCAGTCCCAGCACCAATATCCCCTGCCAAAGCGGTATATCATAGATCACCTCAAAGAGTTTCGCGCCACCATACAATACAACCGCCAAGCTCAGGAACACATAGCTAAGCAGCAACAGGACCCCAAACACGTCCTGGCTGCGTTTGTCAAACCGCTCACCGAGGTACTGTGGCATGGTAACGATGTTATTGCGCAGGTAAAGCGGGAAAAACACGAAAATCAGCGCCGTATAGACCAAAACCGCAATCAAATACGAGTTCACCAGCGGCAGGCCCACGAGGTAGCCCATGCCGTTCATCCCGATGAGCTGCTCCGAGTTGAGCCCGGTGGCCACGTAGGCCGCACCTATCGCCCACCACGGCAGCAACCCCTTCGAGGTGAAATACTGCGCCGCATCGTCTTTCTTGCCGCGGCTAGACCAAACGCCGATGACGATGATGATGACAAAGTAACCGACAATGGTGAGGATGTCTAAGGTGCCTGCAGACATACATTAAAACGTTAGCCGGACCGTTGCTTTACCGCTAAAATCGGTAACCACCACACTTTCTGTCTTTTCGTCGTATGTTCCCCCATCAACATGGAGGGGTTTCCTACGGTCGGGATGCGGCAGCCTGATCCGCACCGTCTCGGGCTTCCGGTCGCCGGTGCTTTCGACGGTCGCTTCGATGTAGCCTTTACCCACATTCGATTTCGCTTCCACGCGCAATGGGCCGAAATAACTCTGCACGCCATCCAACACGATCTCTTCCCCATCGGCCATCCAAGCCCGGGGTATGGTCTTGAATATATCCAGCGCGTTCCCGTCTTCCATATAGAGCATCCACCGGGTTTCCATCAAAAACCAACCTTCCTCGTGCGTCTTATGGGGGGACACCTTGTATAGGTGTTCCCAAAATGTATACGTTTCGCGGTCGGCCAATGCCGCAAAGGTGCTGTAGTACGTTTCCAAAAACGGTTTAGACATCCCCAGCTTGGCCTGCAACCAATTGTGCCGGCTGTAATAGGGTTGGCTGAATGCTGCATTGCCTTGGTAAAACAGCTCGCTATGGTAATCCAGCAGCATCCTGGCAGCAGGCTCGTCTGCATCGATTACCTCACAAAACACCAGGTAGAGGGGCCCCAGCATGGCATCCGATACCGTGACGGTGCCGTGGGACCAAAACGCCTCCGGCTTCATATAGAGTGCTCGCAGTCCTACGGACTCTGTCCAGGGCGGTGCCGTGGGGCACCACGTCCCATCGCCCAAAGGCACCACCGGCGAAAGCGCCATCACATGGAAGAACGACTCGCGGATATCCGCTTTCCAGGCAGCCGCTTCCTTGCCAATCCGATCGGCCTCCTGATGGCCGATCGCGGCGAGTACTTCGGCGACCCGGCTCAAACCTATATAGGCATAGCCATTCAGCATGAACTGGTGGAAATGGTCTTCCGGATCCGCAACTTTCCCGGAAATCATTCCGTATCCCCGGCCCTCCAGCTCTTCTTTCTTATTCTGATTGCGCCATTCGATGAGGTAATCCGCCGATTTCAGCAGCTTCGATGCCGACTGACGCGCCCATTCCGTATCGTTGGTATACCGGAAATATTCGCCCATCGTCCAAAGGGCGGCGCCGGTTTCGACCATATAACCGCCGAAGTTCTGGATGAACCCATCTTCGTGCTGCTTATCCAAGAAATAGGTGAGTGAACGCTTGGCGACGTCCTGCCAGCCCATCGAGTTGTAAAATTGGATAATCGGCGCGCTCTCCGTACCGATCGGTGAATATACCCCGATGTTGGGTGCCAATGTGCCCTCAGGGTCGTTGCCAAACGTAATCAGGTCGAGATGCAATAAGCCGGCCCGGATCATTTCCTCGATCCGCTTTTCGGGCAGCTTGATGGTTGCCGCTTGCGCGAGTTTATCCTGCCAGAACTTTTTAGCTTCGGTGTACCGTTGCGCAAAAGATTGACCGGCCAGCGCCGTGGCCCGCTCGTTGTCGATGGGGCTATGGGGCACATAGAACTCAAACACCACCTTTTCGCCGGGCGGCACCAGGACGGCGATTTCTTCATTCCGCAAGGGTTCGCCGTTCAACCGAGAAATACAGAATACCCGCCCGGAGGGGAAGGTGGAAAAGCCTGTCTCCGCATCGAATGTATACGCTTTCTTATGATGCCACCCCGTGCCCGGACGCGGCGCCTTGAACCAGGCATACCGGGGTACCGCACCGGTGTTGACGGCCTCAGACCGGAAATACAACACGGTTTCTTCTTCAGGGTTGAGTGCCGACTCCAATCGGGCATCCAATATTTCGCGTTGCGCATCTGTAAACATATGCCCGCCACTGTGGCTATCGGCCACCAAAAAATCGGTGCCAAACCGGGAGCCCAGCGAAAGGGCCGACTTTTCAAACGAGACGAATGTGGTCGAATGGTATTGGATATCGTCATCGGTCAATGTGCTATGCAGGATGGGCAAAGCCCCCTGGTCGAGGCGGCGTGCAATATTGTCTTGCACCCCCACACCGCGCCCTACGGTGTACAGGTAATTGATAGGTTGGTTTTCGGTTTCGGGCAGGGTTACTGCGGTCACGGACCTCCGCGGCGAGATGATATTGGCCTCGCCGGGCGACTGGTCGGATAGTGCTTCCGTAATCTGAAAAATCCGGAAATCACGGCTGGTGCCCAACCATGTCGGTACGGACATGTCCCGCGTGCGATTTTCGACAGACGCAAAAGAAGCCTCCTCCGGCGAATCGGTAAGCTGTTGGATCTTGGTTTTCGATTTCCTTGATAAGACCGCCCTTTCGACCGCTTCATACGACCTTGGATCATCGGCTTCCAACACGACGACACCGTACGCCGGTATGTAAATGGGATAATCCGAGGTCACGTCGCGCAGGAAAAAGGAGAAGGCATTGGGCTGGTTGTCGACAGTTATCACTGTTGCCCCGGGGCTAACCTGCAAGTTTACCTCTTTGCAATCAACAACCAATGCATTATTGCCATCCGTCGTAAAATGGTAGCTATCTTCCGTTACTTTCCCACGTCCCTTTTGGATAGTAAGCCGTGATACGTAGCCGTTATCAACCCTAATCGTCCCCATTTGTTGGCCCTGTTTCCATTCAATCCGGATGCGGAGGTCCGTCTCGCCCTGAGCGGGCTTAAAAAGAAACAGCGTGAAAGCCGCTAATAATCCGCACTTAAAATTCCGCTTCATTTCAATTAACATATTCAACATTTTTTTTAGTATCCAGATATTCTACCACAAGTTCCAACATGACCGTTCCGGGTAACACATTCCCTTTTAATTCAATATAATGTGTCTTGTGCATGGGATTTTTAGCATTAGCGAAGGTCTTGACTGGCACCTGCGTTCCATTTAGTTTAACCTCTTTTATCACCACAGCCGCTGGATCGGAGAAGCCCAACTCGACGATCGCGTCGTCTTGTTGGTTTCGGTCTTGTCCATAACGTTCAATAAACGGCAGCGTAAATACCGTTTGGTACGACACCGTTCCCGTTTTCGGGACAGGGTCGGTCAGTTCGCTTATTTGTTGCGTCATTTTGCGATACAGACGTCTTGTCGGGTCAGTAGGCGTCACGTTATCGGTATTAACCGTTAACATCACTTCATAATCTTCTGAAAAGGCATTGTGAACATATGCACCTAGAAACCCGTCCAGTTCCGCCGTTGGAAACGTCCGATATAATGAATCGTCATTTACGCACCACTGGGTAAGCGCAGTGGGGGCCGCCTCCCTCGGTCCCTGAATACGAATACGGGCAATGCGCCCTTCTTTATCAATGAGTTTAGCGTTCACTGGAAAAGTATACATAGGTACTGTTGGTTTCTGTACGGCAAAAACGTCGGTGACCTGTCTACCTTCGGGAAGTACAACCGCTATTTCCCTTTCTACGCCTTGCTGCATTTCCAGGGCGATGAGATACCCGCTCGCTTTCTCTTCAACCCGAAGCGGTGCCATGCCGTATACTACGGGTTCCGTTAGGGTGGTTGGTTGCGGGGCCACTTCCACGATGCGAACCGCATAAGGAGCCAAAGTGAATTTAATCGTATCACCCATACGTGCAAAAGGTATCGGTTGCTCGATAATAGGACCACTATGTGGATAAATCTCCGACAATACAAATGACGTTCCCGCTGTCAGTCCCATCGTGCCGTCGAGCACTAACTCCTTGTGCACCGGAAAGGCGTTTTGGTTGACAAAGCACAAAAAGCCGCGGTCCTCTTTAACATGGCCATACACTTCCGCAGCGCCGAGGCCAGGGGAATCGCCTAACCTACTCGTATACCTCCATACATCATAGTGTTCGCGAATAAACTCCAGCCAATATTTGATAAATGATTTAATGCGCAAATTATCTTTATTGGGTATTCGATCTAAAAACGAGCGAATTTCGCCCAGGCCAATATTGGGGGTAACCGCGAGCCCTTGAAGGAGGCTATATTCAAACACGTGAGGATCAGCTAGTCTACTATTTGGCGCAAGATAATACTCGTAATTAGTAAAAGCCGTATACGGAACAAAATACCGCTCGTGCACAGAGACCATTTGTTCCCGGCGGCCGTCGCCTAGGTTTTTAAGTATATTCAAGTGGGGAGAGTATTCGCGCACATGTGGATCTGTTAAATAAACATTCGGGTTATACCAAATTAACTTAGGCATCAATTCGAGCCAATTACCACTATTGGACCAGACAAGGAAGTTTTCGTCTAATTCATTTAATGCGCCCATCATGTTTACGAGCCCCAATATCTGTTGGTAAGTATCGCCAACCGGGTGCCCATGATTATTCGCATAACAGGGTCGAATATTCAAAAAATCTAGACATATTATTTGCAGGCCATATTTTCTATTATGTGCGACTAACCGACTCGTCATCATGTCGACATACTCATACACCCCCAAGCATTCAGGGCCCATATTCCCCTCGGCATCTCGAATCAACCAGTCAGGCCTGTCTAGCTCACGGTGTTGATAATTGTAATGGGGACAATATAGCCCTTGTGGGACCGCATAATCACCCATCTTCACGCCCAAGTTCCTTGCAATATGCTTTAACCTCAGCATGTTATTACCTGTACGCTCCTCGTCGGGCCAATCAAACACGCCTTCGAACACCTGGTAATATTCAATGCCGAGTTCCGCGTTCAACCGCAGGTCTTCTTCCACCAACTCTGGGCTTAAAGCTATCGTTGGATTATCATACATCGAGTAAAAGATGTGATTATCGCGAACGTCCGTCATTCGGTTAGTTATACTTGCAGACAAAACCATGGGGCGCTGAAACCGTGAAGTAAACCGCTTTTCAATATATGTGGAGACCGCCTCAATCTCAGCACGGTCAAATTCTCCGACCATTTCTCCCGACAGTTTACATGCCCCAATACTTAATGTGTGGGCATCATACGTTCGGCCTTCAAGTAGCGCTATACCCGGAGGATAGTGTATGCCCAAACTATCTATCCGACTGTAAGGAAAATCTAAGGATAAAAAAAAGGAAATTCCGTTCTTGCGAAGAAAAACAGTGTTATCCAGGAGCGCCGTAGAATGAATTATTTTTTCAACGCCCTCTTCCCAAGAGCCCGAAAACCATGTAACCTTATTTAATCGCGATTCTGCTAATGCATTGACCGTTAAAAATAACGTAACGAAATCACCTTCACTTTTGGACCAATCCGCAATGACGTGCCCATCAGTATCCAGCTTAAAAAGTTCGCCCGAAAAAGCCACTTGCTGGCCCTCGCTATACAGCATGACCTTATCGTCAGTCACCTCGATTTCGACAGGAACGAACCTCGCTGCTCCCCAGTCGAATTGTGGTTCATCGTTGGCCCGGGCAAAGAGGCCGTAAACGATACCAACGATTAACAACATGACCGGCCGTATGTCTCTTCGAGCGTTTCTCATCTTTGCGGAAATGCGTAAAAAGGTAAAAAACACGTCTCATTACCTTCCTTCCTATTTTTCATATTATTTTCATTTGGCACCTAATCGGATAAACAAAGGTATCGGCTATTCGAACCCGACGACACCACCGCATTTGCAGTTACCAATACAGTATTTACAAATGCATCTGGAATCTTATCTCGAACGGCCAAGTTTCGCTTCCATCCTATTCAATCGGCTGAAGTGGTGTTTCTTGATTTCCCCAGAACGTGATTTCAGCGATTCCAACGGCAGGAATATCGCCAAACGTCTTTGTTGTTTTCCAACGAAGATAACGATAAGGCGGAGTGCCTTCCGGAAACTCAAATTCAAGTCCTTCCCGTGACGCTTCCATATCCGCTGTCGTCAAAGTACCTAAGGGCGAGCCAGACGGCTTTATCGCCACACAATCCATGATCTTCGTCCACGTTCCCCAATCGCCATCGAGTTCATTACTGCCCCAGACTTCCCATCTTTCCGGGCTCGCATGGGCAAATTCGTAGGATGCACCGGTGGGCCACATGAAATACTTAAAATGATCGAAGGTCGTAGGTACATGGAAGTCAAGGGTAAAGGACTGGGGTAACGCAGACGTTTCGCCAACTGCGGTTTCACCAATATTAGTCACATCGCCATCTACGAAATTCATATAGTCCAAGCCGGCATAGAACTGATTATAATCGCCGGCGAGGGTCATAATTGGTGTTGGATTGGGCAGCTTTTTTGGGGCCGATAACGGTATAATTGAGTGGTATTCGGAATAAAATGTATCAACCGCGATACCGCCTGGTATATACAGCGTTCGGTACTCGATGACCGATCCTGGCTTATAATCGGGTAAGACCAATACATTTTCTGCCAAGGGAAGCGTGGTGGTATGAGGCTGATCATTTTGGTCAATATGCACGACCTCCATAGCCACAGCATCCTGCGTGGTATTCGTATACCATTCGAGGAAAGCCGTAGCGCCATCAGTGCTCGCGGATCGGACCACGCCGTTTACCAGATGTGACTCATAATCGTCACCGAGTGCCTCGGCATAAGTGTTGATTTTTACCGAATGATTTCCATACTTATCATACGTGACCACATCGATGGCATAACCACCTTCATCCAAGTCGATCAGCCATACGTGTACCGTATCGAGTCCAGGCTCGCGTATAATCTGATGATCCATTTTCTGTTCCCCGCTATTCCATGATATCATTGCCCCTACCACCTTTTTATCCGGTCCGATCGGCCACGACAATTTAATGCGGTGCCTGCCTGGGTAGGCCTTAAGGGAATCTGCCTTTTGGGCATAAATAACTTCGCCGTCGTGAATATAATGCCGATAAGTATCATCCATTTCCTTACATCCAGACGCGTAACATAATGTTAAAAACGCAAGGCCTAGAATTGCTTGATTTCGTGAATTCATCATCTCAGTTGTTAATTTGATTCCCCCAAAAAGTGAGTTCAGCGATACCTACTGATCTCATGCCTCCAAATGTTTTGGTTGTTTTCCATCGGATATAGCGATAGGGGGGCGTTCCTTCCGGAAAGTCAAAATCAAGCCCTGCCCGTGACGCTTCTTGGTCTTCTTGGGTCATGACGCCTAGCGGTGCGCCGGAGGGCTTTACGGCCACACAATCCATAATCTTCGCCCAGTTATTCCAATCGTCGGTCAATTCATTGCTCCCCCAAATCTCCCATTTTTCAGGACAGGCATAGTTAAATTCATAATGTGCGCCAACTGGGTACATAAAGTATTTGAAACGACTGAATTGAGTCGGAACCCGAAAATCGAGCGTAAACGACTGCGGCATGGGCGTAGCATTGTCTAGCCACGTTTCCATTGTCGTGGATACGCTGCCATCTACCATTTTGCTGTAGTCCAACCCACCCCAAAAGAGGTGGTAATCTCCGGGAAGCGCAGTAATGGGAACCGGATTCGGAATCTGTATTTCAAAAAGCGGTGTGAGAAATACGTTCACCGTATCTGATTTATTATTCCATCGGTCCTTCACAAATGCACCGAACTGGATTTCCGTGGCTTCCTGATTCCGTACCGTCAGGGTCCCCTGCCGCCTTTTGGTGTATAATTCGTCGACCGGCGTCCATTCATCATCCACTTTCTTCAAAAGATTGATGACAACGTTATTCGTATCTACATTCTCAAAACTAACAGAAATTCCACCAAAGGTTGGTGTAAAGACAAACGAAGACGCTATTTGATAAACAGGCGGTGTGAGCGGGCTTATTTTAACGGAAACCGGTTCAGATTCAACCTCCGACCGGCTAACTGCATATAACGTTACATCCCGTTCGTTTGTATTACCGAGTCCTTCAATTATCAACGTATCGACATAGGCAGAGGCTTTCACCTCATGGAAATATCCCTCTGGAAATTCGTAGACCGCTTTTACATACAACAAATCTTCGGTGTCTGGCAATTCGTATTGTAACTTAGCACCGCCGGGCAAATTTTCTATTTCGACGTGATATACTGGAGCTGGTTTCCCGCCAGCGGTTAAAATCGGAGTGGGCGATTCTTCTTTACACGCAATCGCGGTAAATATCAACCAAGACCATCCGATCAGAAATCTTATTTTGCTCATGATATTCGTTAACTAGTGGTATAAGTTTATAATTTGTGACCTGATTACCAGCCGGGGTTTTGCACAAGATTCTTGTTTCTAATAAGTTCCAACTCCCGAATGGGCCAGAAGTAGTCCCGAAAATTAAACTTTCGATTAAAGATTGTAGACACCGTATAATATGCCCGAGCTTCTTCCTGCGTGATGTCCCAACCTTGTATCCGATAATTGAGCTCATCAATGGATTTCTTCCATCGTTTTAAGTCCCATGACCGATGTCCCTCAAATGACAATTCAATCGCGCGCTCGCCATGGATAATCTCCCTCAACCCTTGTTGAGTCATATATTTATCCGGTCGGTTGGAATAGGCGGACCAAGATTCCTCGACGCCAGCCAACCCCGCTCTCGCCCGTACCTCATCGATATAATAGAAGGCTTCGGCAACCGGGCCCTGGCTTTCATTGATTGCTTCGGCATATAATAAATATAAGTCGGCAAGCCTGATTTCAGGATGAGGATAATTCACAATTGAAAAATCGACCGTTGAAGAATAAACGCTCTCCGGATGAACTAGCTTCTTTGGCCAGTACCCCGTAGCGGAATAGCCATGCATCGGCATACCTCCCGCATTCTGTCCGAACTTCGCCTCGACAAACCAACTATTTGCTTCGTTTAGCCGCCCTTGGCCATACCAAATAGAGCCGTCGAATCCCAGCGATGCATAAAAGCGAGGTTCCCGATCAAAATTGAGCTTAACCGTCTGGTAGCCCTCTTTAATATAATACCGCTCGCTAGCTCCCGCCGATTTTAAATCGTATCGCCCACCGTAATCCCAAGTTTTGTCCTCCGTAATTGGCACGCCATGGTTAGAATAGAACATTTCCACCATTTTCAGGGTAGCGCCTAATGTACTCGACACCGATAACCCCGAAGTACTCCCATCTAAACGAGCTTGTGCTTCCCGTTGATTTTCTGCAGACAGACTCTTCACATTTCCCCAAATAATCTCAGGATTCCACCGATCGGTAACCGCATATCGAATATTCATCTTCACGTTCGTTTCCTGCGAGACAAATGAGGAGTTCGGTTCATTTTCGTGATAATAATACAACTTGTGCCCTGCCTCATGTGCCGCGTCGATAGCAGCTTTACATGCCTCAGCCGCGACACGCCATTTATCTGGGTCAGCGGTTTGGTTGAAGAATACTGTCCCGCCCCGGTCTTTGAAACTTGCGTAGTCCGAATTACCATTGAAAAGTGGGCTGGCCGCCACCACCAATGCTTTAGCTTTCAGGGATAATGCAATAATTTGGGTTATCCTGCCCATTTCGGTTGCCTCTGCTTGGATGGTTGGGGGGAGTTCTAGTATGGCTTCATCCAATAATCCGACGATATAGGCAAAACAATCATCGATTGGTTCTCTTTTCACTTTAGTTTCTGATACGGACGCCGAAATGGGCAAGTTTTCCCGGATCAACGGGATTGGACCGTAATAGCGCAATAAGTGAAAGTGATAGTACGCTTTGAGGAACTTAACTTCCGCCGCCCAGCGTCGTCGTTCCAGTTCGGTGGCGTCCAGTACCTGATCAACATTCGCTAAGAAAATATTGCAATCACGTATCCCCATAAACAGGGACGCTATACCGTCGCGCCCTGACCAATAGTCGAACCAGGGATCCGCTACCGTTTGAAATCCGCGTAGCACCTGATTGGATCCGTATTCCCGAATGGTCCATAACTCATCAGCTCCTAATACGGCGGGATCCCAAACATAATTGCCTCCTTTGGGAAGGTAGGAATAGCAGGTAAACAAGAACTTTTCCGCAGTGTTCCGCATGGTGAAGGCATTTTCGATGGTAGCAACATTGTCCGGAACAATATCAAGGTATTCGCCACAGGAACCCACCACCAGTGAAAAACCCAAAACTATAACTCGTATCCTTTTCATAATATACGCGATTAAAATGACATTTGAAGTCCTAAATTATAGACGCGTTGAACCGGATATCCCAGTCCTTCACCTCCCATTTCCACATCCCATAGCTTAAACTTACTCCAGTTCATCAGATTGGTACCAGACGCGTACACACGCAAATTGGTTACTCTTAATCGTTTGACCAACTGCGGAAGTAGGGTGTAACCCAGTTCCAATGACTTGAGTCTGAGAAACGTCCCATCCCGCATAAACCAAGTGTTAAGTTGTGCATTGTTACCATTCAGGGTCCGGCTTAACCGGGGCAAAATCGCATAAATATCACGGTTGTCTTCAGACCAGTAGCTGTCGGCGTAGGCGTCGAGCAATTGATTACCGTTTACGAACGGCTGGGTAGATCCACCTGCGTTAATCCAGAACGACGACTGCCCAGAACCCTGGAAAAAACAGGAAAAATCAAACCCCTTATAGCCCGATGAAAAGCCAAAGCCATAAATAATCTCCGGTGTAGTCGGGTATCCGATGGGTGCCTGATCCAGGGTCGTTACCTGCCCATCGCCGTTTACATCCCGGTATTTGATATCACCCGCCATATAAGCTCCAAAGCCCTGGACAGGTGCATTGGACACATCCGCTTCATCCACAAATAACCTTTCGGCGATGTATCCCCAATTTTGGGATAAAGAATAACCCAGCCGCGACAGGTTGGCATCATCATATTCCGGTTCTTCAACCACCTTATACTGGCTCGTCGCATAGGTGAAGTTGCCCCGGCTGATGATCCATAATCCATTAGAAAAAGTATGAGACAAATCCACCGACATATCCACGCCATTACCAGCAGCTTCACCGACATTCGCTCGCACGGGGGCGGAAAGCCCCATCGTCGAAGGAATAGAAGCCCGGTCCATCAGTATCTGATCTCGGTATTCGGTAAAATAGTCCACCTGAAAATCCAGTTTTTTAAACAGGCTGAGTTCGACACCCAAATTCAATTTTCGAGCTACTTCCCACGTAATCAGTTTATTATCATAACGAGAAACCAGCACACCATTTTGGCCATATGTTAAATCAGTGCCAAAAGCACTGCCTCTGCTCGCATTATCCATATCGACAGTGGACAAATAAAAAAACCGGTCAAGGGGCCCGCCAATGGCATCATTTCCGACCAACCCATAGGTAGCGCGCAATTTTAGGTTCGTAACCGTATTTTTAAGCGATTCCATGAAACCCTCGTTCGAGACGGTCCAAGCGACACCCGCTGAAGGGAAAAAGCCAAAGCGATTATCTTTATAGAAACGCTCTGAACCGTTGTAACCAAAATTAAATTCCACGAAATAGCGGCTATCGTAAGAATAGGTTGCCCGCCCGGACAACCCCAAGTTTCGATAGGGTAATGATCTCAGGAGCGATCCGGAATTTCCTTCCAAATAGTTTCGCATCGTGTAGATGAACAGACCACTAACACCGTGCGTATCGTTAAACGTGCGGTTGTATGTAATGGCTGCCTCGGCATACAGGTTGGTTTGTATGGTTTTCGGCCCCTCTTCGTAACCTAAGTATTCTGTTCCACCATTCGGATTGATCACGTCGATCGCATAATCATCCGTAAACCGGTCATAACTCAACACTTCGTAATAGAAAGGGTTGTAGTATCTGGAAACATCAAAAAACGAATACCGGTTTGTATTGACCATGGCGCGTGAAGACAAGCCTTCGGTTAGGTACGACAAGTTATGCTTCACTTCGAACTGGGCCATCATTAGCGATTTGTTATAATCCATATACCCCTTCATCAATTCTGCGTACGGATTGATATAACTTCCTGTGGAATGCCCACCAAACATAATATGGCGCGTATGTTGATGTTTTTCGTCTGTTGGAAAATATGCTGGGAACATCACAGGGCTGGTACGCATTACCATACGGTACATCTCAGCGCCGCCATGAATCGGACCCTGATAATCGTCAAAACTGCCGTATAATTTAACGCCGGCGTCTGTTGTTTTGGTGATTTTGATATTCACATTGGACCGTAGCGAATAACTCTTCAAATCAATATTGTTGTTGAAGTTATTCCGAGGGTCGACCTTCAACACCCCGTTATCCTGATTGAACGTGCCTGCAATGTAATATTGGGCTACCTCACCACCTCCCGTTACGTTAAGGTTAAATCGCTGATTGTGTGTGTAGTCCTTAAATAACTCTTTCATCCAATCCGTTGCCGGATATACCCATGGGTTGGCACCGGTCAATGTATTATCAATCTTGCGTTCCGAATAGGGGACATCTAGAAAACCCCTTGTCAGTACCGATTCATTTTCTAGTTTCATATAGGTGACCGGATCAGCCAACTTGATATTTTTTGTCGGTGCTGACAACGAACTTTCATAACGTAAGCTGATGCTGGCCTTTTCTGCTTTTCCAGTTTTAGTAGTCACCAATATGACACCATTGGCTCCGCGGGCACCATAAAGGGCCGTTGCTGTTGCATCCTTCATGATAGAAAAACTAGCAATGTCATCAGGCTGAAGCCTAGCCAGTTCTGTCGTGGAAAACTCTACGCCGTCGATGAGAATCAACGGATCTTTTTTATAGCCGAAGGTGGTGACTCCACGGATAAAAAAATCAGCGTTGTCCAAACCCGGTTCGCCGCTACGCTGATAAGCAATCACCCCCGCCAAGCGCCCGGCCAGCGCCGTGGTCAAGTTACTTGATGGCACTTTAAGTTCTGAGGGATTGATACTTGTGACGGCGCCCACCACCTCCGACTTTTTTTGTGTTCCATAAGCAACCACCACGACCTCCTCCATCAAGCTCGTATCACTTTCGAGTACAACCTGCAGTCTGGACGCGTCCTGTATGACCACTTCCGTGGTTAGAAAACCAATATTCGAGAAGACAAGGACGTCGCCCTTAATAACCTCGAAAATGAATCGCCCGCTTTCGTTCGTGCTGGTGCCTCCTGCCGGATTGGATTTCAAGCTAATGGAAACACCCTGAAGGGGGTTTTGAGCCGTGTCTATTACAATACCTGTTATCTCTGTTTTCTGCTGGCCATATCCCAACCATGGAACTGCCAAGCTCGCAAATACAAGACAGCAATTAACTAAAAAGGCTTTTACTCTTTTCATATCAACATAATTTAAGTATAAGTTATACCTGTGCCAATAGGCTCCCCGCTCAATTGCAACAATCGAGTACAATAGTCTGGTTAGTGTGATATTCTTTTATCGGCTAATCGTGCTTCCCACCTGTTTGTCACCACTGATAAAACAAAAATAGGAGGTGGCCGGTGCTTTTAACACCACAAGATTTGCGATTAACAATACATTATTTACCCATAAAATGAACATCCAGTAAAACGAGACAGAATAAATAAATAGCAGGCATACACGATCGGGTCGTCAAATGGCTATCCTGTTTTAGTCAACATCACCGCATGGCATCCCGTGGATGCGGAAAGGTTCAGATTCAAGCCGTTGTTTTCGTCGGCTGCCAGTGTAAGTGCATATTCCTCTTCCCACACCTGGTCAAAAACTCCCACTTTCCATTGCCCGGAGACACCTTCCAGTCGGGTTGTTGTCCGGTTGCTATACGCATTGATGATAAAAATTTTGCGTACCCCCTCCACGGTTATGAGGCCTGGTATCGCTTCAAAAAAGCCAAAAAACGCCTGCTTGTTGCGCACTACTTTCAATAGGGCGGACGGCGGTGTCGGAAGCAACGGTGTCAATTGCCCCAGCACCAGATCTTCCTTGTGGCGATGATAAAACTCCAACCACGCTTTGACGATCTGATTGTGTGTCGTTGGCGAATCCTGGAGGATTACCGAAAAGGCGGGGACGCCCGCCAGGGTAATACTGGCCATTTGCCTCGCAACATTCACATCGCTCTCACTAATAGCCCAGCTCGTGCAGCATGCGTGTGTCAGTACACCCGCTCCATAGGTTTTGAGAAATACGACGTCTCGTCGATTCATATTATAGTCTTGAGGAACGTCCATAGGCCACACATGCGTGCAATATGTCTTGGCGTTGAGGTTGGCAGAACCCCTCCTCAAGATAATAACCGCGTTGGGATTACATTCAAGGGCTTTTCTATAAAGGCGTTGCATGAGCAAGGTATACGCCTGGTGAAGGTCCAACGAGACTGTCGAGATTCCGGCTGGAACCGGATCCGCCTTTTCGGGTATCTCAAGAAAATCATACCATAAACCATCAATATCATATGTATCAAACATATACTCCCAAGCATCCGACAAATAATCGTGTACTTTCCTCATACGCGGATCGAGATAAGGCTGCGCTTGCCCATCAACCATCAACATACAACCATTCATCGCTGGCCACGCTTTCGCATGCTTACCCATTAACAATGGCGCCACGTGCAATATTACTCGTTGGCCATTGTTGTGCATTTCCTTTACCATGCCGACTGGATCCGGAAACCGGCCGCCGTCGAAAAAATAATCACCGTCCGTGTCAAAAGAATACGCATGTTCCCACGGGATATTCCATCCCGCATCCAATTCAATGGTAGTAACCCCCAGCTTAGCGGCAAGCTGCGCATCGTTCCGAATGCGTGCTTCATCAATACGGTCCGCATGTGCATACCAAGAATGCCACATGGGGTTCAATGCCCAATCGCTGATGGGGTCGGGCTCAAAGTCCCTGAATTCATCCACAGTAATGCTGTAATCCTGGAGTGCTTCAAACCAAGTTACATTATCATCGGCATTTATGTAAATCCCATCTTTATAGCTATGCGTGGGAACGCCTGTGGTGATAGACCGATTTAGACCGGCTCGGACATAACTGTTTGCGATTCCGGGGGCCTCCCCGCCGTTTGCAGGATTGTATGTTGAAGCCTCCAAATTGCAGGTATGGATCTGGCTCAAAAGTCCCAGCGTTAAGGTATTGCGGCCGTCGGTTTGCTGCATCCAAATGATGGGATGTTCGAACTGTGCCCTTGACTGGCCCTGAAGAACGAAGGGAAGGTCGATCCGGTAATTTTGTTGGGCCATCGTTCCGGTGGTAAACAATTTATAAACACCGGCATAACTCGTTTTACATTCGACCCGATTTTCAAGTATTTTGAAAGGTTTTCCATCCAAGCGGGAGAGGTCGAAATTTATGATTACCGTTTTGTACGCTTTTTCTAACACGTCAATCTTCAGCAGATATCCATTACTCCGATACTCGCCAGCTATTCTAGCAATCCCATCGTCCGATTGCTTTTCCCATTTTTGTGCGGGAGGATCAAGCGTTAAATTCATCTTGAAATGCCCCCGCAGGGTATCCCAAGTTAAATCCTCGGATACTTGCCACATAGCCGCACCCGCATAGCCCCGGTCGGTCGCCGCAGGCACCTCTGGTTTATTTTCTGCCTTCACTAAGCTCGTGCCTGCCGCAATGGCCATGGTGGATCCAGCTAGTTGCTTAATGAATTTCCGCCTTGGTGTTGTCTTATTCATCATATGTTCATTTATAATCTATCGCTGTCATAATTGAATAGTCGCCCATCTGTATCCAAGCACATGCGTTGTTACCTTTTTTCCTATTTTCCATATTGTTTCATTTGGTTACCTAATCGGATAAAGCAAAAGTATCCCGTATCCGGAGTGCCTAACACCACCCCATTTGCCATTACCAACACAATATTTACATTATGGACCGAAAACAACATACGATTTGTTAATCTGGGAGTTAATCGCTAATTATGCATACGAAATCCCTGCATACCATTTGCGGTTAAAGGAGCCTGTTATGAAAGTTATTTTCGAGCATCAATCCCATCCAGCCGGATTAGGTTTTTCCATCAAGGAATACGTCCAGACCTATTTCACGTCGCCTTTCCATTTCCATGACCTTTATGAGTTGATCTGGATCAAAAAAAGCTATGGCAAGCTCTACGCCGGCAAACACATGATGAATTTCCAAGAAGGAGATATCTATCTTTTCGGTCCCGGTTTCGGCCATTGCTTCTATAACGAAAAGGCATTTATCGAGCAGGGGGAACACGCACATGCCGTGGCCGTATTTTTCAAAGAAGATTTCCTGGGGCAGGGTTTTTTCGAGAACACGGCCTACATCAAAATCAAGGAGGTGCTCGACAAATCGTCGTTTGGCCTCCATATCCAGCAGATGTCTTCCCGCATCCATGAGCTATTCGGCCGTATCGCCACGCAGAAGGGCATGGACGAGCTCATCACGTTCCTGCAGTTGCTCAACGAAGTATCGCGGTTGCCCCCTTCGGATGTCAAGGTGCTCAACGAGACGCAGTCGGCCATGAAACTTACCAATAAAGATTCAGCGCGATTGGAGCCGGTGCTCAAATATGTGATCGAGAACTTCCGCGATGACCTCGACAGCAAGACCGCTGCCCGCCTTATCCATCTCAACGATGCGGCGTTCTGCCGGTATTTCAAACGTCGCATGGAACAGACGTTCTCGCAGTTTGTCAACAATGTCCGTATCACGCATGCCACCAACCTGCTCCTCACGGAAGAGTGGGATATCCTGCGGATTTGCTATGAAAGCGGCTTCAAGAACCTATCTTATTTTAACCGGCAGTTCCGGGAGATCACCGGGCAAAGCCCGAAAGAATACCGAAGGGCCTTCCAGGGCGACCACCAAACCCTGGTGATGGATAACCAACCGGATTAACTTACCCTACTCGCGCAATTGCCTGCGCGTTTGGCACGCAAAAAAGGCCACCGGGCTGATCCATTAGCCCGGTGGCCTCCATTACGGATCAGGGTGATGGTTATTGGCGCCGCCGCCACCGCTGCAGCATCCAGCTTACCACGAAGCTCACCACCGCACCAAGCGCGGCTAGTACCGCTGTTTTGACCAGGTCGTGCACGCCGAGCTGGGCCACCACGCTGAGCAGCGTGCCCCCGCCCGTGCCGATGCCCAATTGGGCATTAGTCGTTTTCATCGGCCGCTCCTTCCCCCTTGCGCACGCCGCTTTCCACGGCCTCCAGCACGCCCAGCGCAAGGGCCAGGTATTTGGCCACGAGCACCACCTTGGGTGGCAGCTTCACCGGCGAGGCGATGACCAATTGGCTGGCCACCGCCAGCGCTTCCTTCATCCTGTCATAAAATGTCGGTTTCTCCGCTTCGGAGTGGCCGACGGTATTCATTGATTCTTTCATTGTTGTTTTGCTTTTTTGCTGTTTGCTTTCCCGATGCGCTTTGCTTTCGGGATGTCACTTCGTTCCATTTGCTTTTTTGCTGTTTGCTGTCTTTTTTTGCTTTCCCGATGCGCTTCGTTCCATTTGCTTTTGGCGTCATTGCGAGCAAGTGCCCTGGGGAAGTGCGGCGGAGCGAAGCAATCTATTAACCGGCTATCGCGCAAGCGGCCTAGGGTGCTTGCACCCAGTCGCGGTGTGGCAATCTATTCTCAACCACTAACCGGTCATTTCCTTTGTTAATTTCGGCCAACAGCAGCGGGTACACAAACTCATACGCCGGCCGGGAGCCCCTTACTTCGTAGTCGCCGTTTACCCGCACCCAGTACGACCCCGTGAGCGGGCAGCCGCTCGTATCCGTATGGTCATTGCCCGCGTGGAGGAATACCAGCCGAAAGTTGGGGATCTCGATGATCTCCACCATGCCCTCGTGGAATGCGGGGTATCGTTTGGCGTACCGTTTGTTCATGTCCGCCCCGTGGTTGAGCAAGAGACCGTACTCACCGGGCGGGATGGCCGTCTCCCCCGCCACCTTGTGGTCACGCACCGTGTCTTCCAGCAGGTAGCAGCAGAATAAGCCGCCGATATAGAGGTGGCTGAGGGTACTGTGCTTCCCCTCGGCCACGCGGATGATTTTGTTGCTTATAGCATTCATTTATTCAACGCTTGATGTGATAAAATAAGCAGCGGGGTCTTCCCCACCCCGCTGCTTATTCGACTAGGGTTCGGGTTCCGGGTCAGGGGCCGTGCCGCCTGTTACCGCTACCGTACCCAGGTAAAGGCTGTTGCAGGCTATGCCACCCGTTTTGCTCACCATGCCGAAATACACGTGCACCTCATCGCCCTCGAAATAGTCGGGCAACTCCAGCATCAGCTCCTCATCGAGGCGCGTGGCGCTGCCGATATCGTAGTGGTATTCCGCTTTGGCGGGGTTGTATGCCACCGCGATAGCCTGGTCGCTGTGGTCTGACTTGGTGCGCGGTCGCGTATTGTCGATCCATGCCACGCGCAGCACCTGCCCGGGCAGCGCCTCCACCAGCGGGTTGCGCGGTCGCACCAGGTCGCCTTCGCTGATGCGCACCAGTGCAGGGTCTACCGAAATGTCCGGATATTCGCCGGCGATGGCCTCTTTGTAGATCTGCCGGACCGCCAGGTTATAGCCCGACAGCTTCTGCTTGGCCAGCTTGCCATACCCCACATTGAACACATAGCTGATCGGTTTGGCGAACGCCACCGCTGCGGCGAACCGCACCCGGTGCATCAGCTGCTCCTCGGTGACGGGCCTTCCCTTGCTTACGCGCGGCAAACTACGCATGTAATCGATGCCACGCCAGTGGGCACCTACCACGTTTCCTACTTTCCCTGAAAATCCGCCTTGGATTCCTTTTCTAAAACTTCCCATAATACTCTTTAATTAAAATGT
>NZ_JBMQOC010000027.1:0-12423 GCF_053550995.1 Parapedobacter sp. | reverse complement strand
GGCCGGCATGGCCCAGTTCAACTTCGCGGGCTTCGGGGTGGGCTACAGCTACCAGTTCAACCCGGGCAGCGAGCCGCTCGACAGGCGCATCACCAACACCACACACGAGATCGGCATCAGCTACCGGTTCGATAAAACCGTAGGGCTGCTATAGGGGTATCTTACGAAACGGAAAATATTTGTACATAAAAGAAATTTAACTAAGTTTGTGTGCATGGAACGTATTCTAAGTGCTATACGCAACAAATACCTTATCGCTATCGTCGCGTTCGCTATATGGATGTTGTTTTTTGATAGGTATGATGTGGCTACCCAATATGGCTATTATAGCCAACTGAAGGACCTCAAGAACGAAAAGACCTTTTATACGACCGAGGTAGAACGGATTACCAAAGCGATCCACGACCTAAATACCGACCCGAAAGAACAGCAACGCGTGGCCCGCGAACGCTACCAGATGAAGAAAGATAACGAGGATATTTTCGTGATCGTGGAAGAAGAAGCGGAATAGATTGCGAGGCATATGTCTTTGGTCGTAAGTCATAAGCCCCAGCGGAAGGTTAACCCACGGCTGGAATGGCTCACGACCCACGACTAAGAACAACTTACGGCTTTAATTAAAACTTGTAGGTAATTCCGGCACCCAATACCTGCCTTACCTGCAACGTTGGTCTTTCCGATCCGGCGATGAATACACCGTCTTCCTGACGCGGGATGAGCGTATTGTCGTCGTAAATCAACTGTACACCACCATTGACAGTAATGTAATCATTCACTTTCATGAATAAGTTGAGGGTATAATCCATATCCACATTCTGGGGGTCTTCCAAGTAGTTTGAGTACAATTTGAGGATGTTTTCCACGCTCACGTTTTCCATCAGGTTGGCTTTGTAATAAGCATCGAATGATGCGCCAAACTCAAAACGGGAAGTCGATCCGGGATCGACACCAAAAGCGCCTTGTGCGGAGAGGTCATCGTTGGTTACGAAGATGAAACGGGCTGCGGCGGGGGATAGGTTGAACCGGAAATTATCCGACTCCTTATAGGCGAAACCGGGGCCAAAGCTGAGGTACGCCGGTGCAAAGGCCGTTGAAATCAGGGTACTATTGTTGTCGGTATCGTATTGGAAACCATCGGCGAATTGCGTATTGAAATTGAGGTAAAACGTATATAGCCAACGTTCCGTCGCTTCGTATCCGAGCAGGCTATTCAGTACGATACGGTCATCATTCTTGCGCCATCCGGTCGATTTTTGCTTGGTAAGGCCATAAGCGGCAATGACTTTGTTGTCCCAGCTCCACTTGTTTTTCTTATAGTTGAAGTCGTAGTTGAAAATCAGGTTAGCGGCAAAGGAGTTGATGCCCCCAGCGGCCCAATTGGAGAAGGAGCTCTGGTTGAGCAGCAACGTGTTTTCACCCGAAACCCGCCAGGAAGTATCCGAGGAGGTTTCTTGCGCTTGGACATGCCAAACCATAGCCAGTGCTAGGCAAAGCAAGGATAGTGTTTTTTTCATGATGATTAAATATGATGTTGTTAAAATGCCCATTAAGTGCAAAACCGGTGCCAAAAAGACATCTTTATTGCATAGCTTGCATGTAACCCAAAATTACCTAAGTTTGCGGGATGCGGATAACCCTGTTATGTGTAGGCAAGACGGATGATGGCCAACTGGCTGCGATCATTGATAAATTCCAGCAGCGGCTGAAACACTACATTTCATTCAGCATGGTGAGTATACCTGACGTGAAAAACACAAAGCACCTGCGTGCGGACCAGCAACGGATGAAGGAAGCGACCGCTATCCATAAACAGCTTTCGCCAGGCGATCACGTGGTACTTCTGGATGAACGTGGGAAGGAGTATCGTTCTGTTGATTTTGCTACCTATCTCAATAAATTGATGGTCGGCAGCATACCGCACGTGGTGTTCGTAGTCGGTGGACCCTATGGTTTCGATGAAACGATTTACCAGCGTGCCAATAGCCGGATTTCGCTTTCGAAAATGACCTTCTCCCACCAGATGGTACGGTTGTTCTTTGTAGAACAGCTGTATCGGGCGTTTACCATTTTGAAAGGTGAGCCATACCATCATGAGTGAAATTGCAAGTTTGTGAGATTGTGAACCTGTTAGCTGAGTGTCGACCCGGTCTGATGTCTCATGTCTACCATATGGAAACAACGGTATTTTAGCATCAAAACAATAGAAAGTAAACTTTGTTAATTAATCAGTTTATGAATATACCCAAGCGGAAATACCATTACAAAGGTGCGGATACCACCAGTGAAAGCCGACTTTTCTGGCTGATGGTCATTGTGGGCCTAGCCGTTGCGGCAGCCATTATCTTTTTGTTGTAGCAACTATAACGAATCTTTTTATTCCCCCATCGGTCAACTTGTGCGGTACGGCATTCGGGTTTTTTTTAAATTAAATTGTTTAGATTTAATTTAAATAAATACTTTTGCCCCACACAAGTCGAATCAAATGAATCAGAAATTTTACGCTACGCTCTTGCTGCTTTTTGCTGTGGGGCTTACCTATGCGCAAACCGGCACGATCAGTGGCTCAGTAACTACATACGACGGCAGTCCTGCTGAATCCGTGAACGTAAGGATAAAAGGCACCAACCGCGGTGCTACGGTAGATCGGAGCGGAAGCTACCATATCAATAACGTTCAGCCAGGCAGGTTAACGATCATCGCTTCATTCATTGGGCTCGAAACGCAAGAACGTACGATAACCGTTGCCAGCGGTGCAACCGTTACGGTCAATTTTGTGCTGCCAGAAAGTGCAGCGCAACTGCGTGAGGTGATCGTATCCTCGCAACGGCCGGCCAATAAGCCGACAAACGTAGCTAAGATTCCACTGAAAAACCTCGAGAATCCACAGATATACAACACCGTATCGGCAGAATTGATGCGGCAACAGGTCATTACCTCCTACGATGATGCGTTACGTAACGTACCCGGCATCACCCGTACGTGGGAAGCGACGGGAAGAGCGGGGGATGGCGCTGCTTATTTCGCGCTGCGTGGTTTTGATGCGCAGCCGGCGCTTATCAATGGCCTACCAGGCTTGACTAGCGGCAACCTCGACCCGGCAAACGTGGAGGAAATCCAAGTAATGAAGGGTCCTTCGGGAACGTTGTTTGGTGGTAGCTTTTACAGCTATGGTGGATTAATCAATACCATCACGAAGAAGCCGTATGATGGGTTTGGAGGGGAGGTGACCTATAGCCTAGGTAGCTATGGCCTGAACCGTATCACGGCCGATGTGAACACGCCGCTAAGCAAATCGGAAAAGATTGCGTTGCGGGTGAATGCCGCGTACCACTCCGAAGGCAGCTTCCAGGACGCCGGATTCAAGAAATCATTTTTCATCGCACCGACGTTGGCCTATGAAGTGAACGACAGGCTTTCCTTCCAGGTGATGGCAGAAATACTCGAAGAGGAACGTGCCGTTGCTCCGGTATTCTTCCATTCCGACAGATTTAGTCCACTGGACTTCACGACCCTCGAAGAACTCAACCTCAACCCATCCTTGTCGTTTACAAGCAATGATATCACCATCAAAAACCCCAAATACAATCTACAAGCGCAGATGGTCTACCGATTGTCTGACAAATGGACGTCGCAGACCGTCGTATCGCGGGGAACGGTTAAATCCGACGGTTACTATACGTATATATGGGATGACGTAGCTGGCGATAATGAATTCAGCCAATATTTCCATAAGGAACTGCAAACAACGAACACCACCAATATCCAGCAGAATTTCAACGGCGATTTCAAGATCGGCACATGGCGCAACCGCCTGGTGGCCGGTCTCGACTATTACCGCCGCGATATCATAGATAACGGCTCGGGTTGGGGCTGGGCGCGTAATGTGACCCCACAGGGCGACGTGAACTACGTCGATCCATTTACGGGCGAGGAGCAAGCACCCGTGTACATGACCCGGGCTTCGGTAGAAAACTTGTTGGGTGGGTTGGAAGGGACCATGAGCCAGATAGCCAATAGTGCCTACGGTGCCTATTTTTCCAACATACTCAACGTTACACCGGGCATCATGGCGATGGTAAGCCTCCGTGCGGACTACTTCGACTCCCTAGGTGAAAAAAATACGGGGGAAGACGATTACGACCAGTTCGCCCTGTCACCGAAATTTGGCCTTGTATACCAGCCCGTACTCGACAAAGTGTCGATCTTTGGCAGCTACATGAATGCCTTTATCAATGTGGCGCCGCAGCAGTTATTTGACCAGGATGGCAATTTCTTGCGCGTGCAGTCGTTCAAACCCGAACAGGCTAACCAATGGGAATATGGCGTGAAAGCCAATTTGTTTTCCGACCGGTTGTATGCCACGGTATCCTTGTACGATATCAAGGTATCCGACCGGGTATATCCCGACCCCAGCAACCCTAACAACTCTGTGCAGGGCGGCAAAGTAGGCAGCAAAGGCGTGGAGTTCGATTTCAATGCTAGCCCGGTGGCGGGACTGAACGTGATTGCAGGCTACAGCTATAACGAGACCAAAGTAATAGCTGGCAACGACAACGATTTTTATTCCGAGCCGGGGAGAAGTCCGGGCGGGCAAGGTCCGCAAAACCTGGCTAACCTTTGGGCTACCTACCGGTTCCTCAATGGCCCACTCAAGAATTACGGATTGGGTATAGGCGGAAACTACGTCAGTGAGTACAAAGTGATTGACAACAGCCAGACGGGTGATTTCTACCTGCCTGCCTACACGCTGCTGAATGCCAGCTTGTTTTATAATGGTGAGCATGTAAGGATTACATTCAATGTGAATAACTTCGCCGATGAAGCATATTATATCGGCTACTGGTCGGTCAATCCGCAGAAAGGCCGTCATATTGCGGCCAGCGTAGCGTATAAATTTTAAAAACTTTTACAGAATTGCTTATTTTCGGTAACCATGAAAGCGCAAACCATAAGAAATTGGTTTAACATCCATAAGTGGACCAGCTTGATCTCCACGGTATTCTTACTGATGCTCTGCCTCACGGGGTTGCCATTGGTTTTTTACGAAGAAATCGACCACCTGATGCACGGTGAGTTGGATGCGTCTGTGCCAGGGGCGTCGCCGCTTTCAAAAGACGTGGTCTTACAGGCCGCTATGGACGAAATCCCGGGCAAAGAGGTAAAATACATCTTTTGGGATCCCGACCATCATCCGGGCCAGATGTTTGTAACGTTGGCCGATTCGGCGGAGGCACCGATTGAAGCGGACCATTACCTTACCATGGACGAGCATACCGCGACGGTGCTCGATGCGCCACCCAATGAGATGGATTTCATGTTGCTCATGTATTACCTACACGTGGAAATGCTGGCCGGTATACCAGGTAAGCTGTTTCTCGGCCTCATGGGAATGTTGTTTATTGTTGCCATCGTGTCGGGCGTGGTGCTGTATGGGCCTATTATGAAGCGCTTCGATTTCGGTATGATCCGTACCGAGAAATCGGCCCGGCTTCGTTGGTTGGACCTGCATAACCTACTTGGCATCGTTACGTTGGTGTGGGCTGTTGTGGTCGGTATTTCGGGGGTGATCAACACATTGGCAGACCCCGCGCTGGAGAGTTGGCGGTCGGGGCAATTGGCAGAGTTGGTAGCAGCGTACCATGATGAACCCAAATGGGAAGGCGAGCTGAGTTCCTTGCAGGCAGCACTCAATACCGCACAGGCTGCCGCACCGGAAATGGAAGTATCTTTCGTGGCTTATCCCGGCACCCTCTATTCCAGTGCCCACCATTATGCGGTATATATGATAGGAAAGACGCCACTTACCTCACGCATCATCAAGCCCGCACTGATTGATGCCAAAACCGGTGAGCTGACAGCGATGCGGGATATGCCATGGTACCTCAAAACGATTTTCATTTCGCAGCCCTTCCATTTCGGTGACTACGGAGGAATCCCCATGAAAGTAATGTGGGTGCTTTTCGATCTTCTGACCATCGTTGTGCTGGTTTCGGGCCTGTACCTCTGGTTTGCTCGGCGCAAAGCGAAAGCTGCTCAGTTGAAAAGGATGATTGCCAACCTCGAATCGCTCACCCTGATGACCGCGGAAGAAGATGCGCGCTAACAAGCCTATAGGGATGAAACTTTGGGGGATGCCTGTTTTCTTGGGTATCATTACCCTAGCGGGTTTGCTATTGGCTATTATGGGGGGCGATTTGTGGCTCCATGTGCTATCGTGGGTTGCGCTTGCGGTACCCTTGTTTATGATCGTGCGATACGGGGCCAGGTTTTTCAGTTGATGCGTGAGCTTAAGTGTCCACATCGGCCGGAAAGGCCGACATGGACACTTATTTATTCCGAATCTTCTTCTTCAAACAACGGCAATTCCTTGATGATGCCGTACCACGTGATGATTTTTTTGATGTCGGAACTATATACGCGATCTTCGTCGTGACCGGGCGCCACCTCCCTGAAAAATTCGCGTAATGTTTTCCCATCCGATTTGCTATCGGGCACGGTGCCTTTGGCTTTCATGCTATTCATGATATCCGTGAGTTTCAGATCCTCGTCATCACCATAAATAGTAATGTCTTCGAGCGTGGCCAGTTTGGTGGTAGCTAAATTGACCACCGATTTTACCCGTTGTACATCCAGTGTTTCCAAAACGAAACCACTTTTATTCTGCCCCACCAGCTTAAATAATCCCGGTTTGCCCGTTACGGATACAAGCGCCTTTAAATTCATGCGGTGGTGTCCTCCTCGATGATGTCAATGCCCAGAATCTTGTCGCCTTGGCGGATGTCGTCAATCACATCGACATTTTCAATCACCTTGCCAAAGCAGGTGTGATTCCTGTCGAGGTGCGCTGTATTGTTACGGCTGTGGCAAATAAAAAACTGCGAGCCACCTGTATCGCGGCCCCGGTGCGCCATAGAAAGTACGCCGCGATCGTGGTACTGGTTGTCGCCATCCAGCTCACATTTGATGGAATATCCCGGTCCGCCGGCACCCGTGCCCGTTGGGTCGCCTCCTTGTATAACAAAGTCGGGGATAACGCGGTGGAAAGTTACGCCGTCATAGTAACCCGACTTGGCCAGCTTCAGGAAGTTGGCAACGGTGCCCGGGGCATCCGCATCGTAAAACTGCACGGTGAGATCGCCTTTTTCTGTCTTGATAATTGCTTTGCTCATCTTTTTAAATTTGGAACGCAAACTTAGGAAAGCGAGCCAATAAAAGCAAGCTTATTTTGCCAAACTGCCGGATGTTGCTTATATTTGATTGTCGATGCAATAACCCCAATATACCCCTATGGATAACCTATCGCGTGTCACCATCAAAGCATGGGCGGAAGCAGACCGCCCGAGGGAAAAACTCTTGGAACGCGGCCGACGTGCACTTTCCGATGCCGAACTTTTGGCCATTCTAATCGGCAGCGGGTCACGCAATGAATCTGCCGTTGAGCTCTGCCGGCGTATCCTGCATGATCAGGGCAACGACCTCCATGCCCTGTCGCGGCTCTCGGTGGCCGAACTATGCCGTTATAAGGGTATTGGTGAGGCCAAAGCAATCAGTATCATTTCGGCGCTCGAACTTGGCCGGCGCCGCAAGGACCGCAAGGCTGAAGAGCGCCCTATACTCAATAGCAGTAAGCAGGTTTACGACCATTTCGAACATGTTTATCGGGATTTGTCCTATGAGGAATTCTGGGTGCTGTATCTCGGCGGTGGGTGCAAGTTCATCGCTAAGCAATTGATTGGAAAAGGGGGCAATGACTTCACGCCAGTGGATATCAAACAGGTACTTCGGTTCGCGCTGGAGCACCGTGCCACGGGTATTGTCCTTACCCATAACCATCCATCGGGCACCCTCAAGCCGAGTGCAGCAGATAGGCAACTGACCAAAAAATTAGCGGAAGCCGCCACCCTGCTCGACCTGTCCATCAATGATCATGTGATCTTTACCGATGCCGGTTATTATAGCTTCCGCGATAACGGATTGCTATAGCGGGTGAATAGTGGGCATTGCCGTTTGTTTCGCGAATTTGAGAAACAAGAAAAAAAATCTAAGTTTGCACAAATTCCGAAATCAGGATGAACATATCATATACTTGGCTTAAAGACTTTATACAAACCGATCTCACACCGACGGAGCTTTCGGCGATTCTTACGGATATTGGACTGGAAGTGGAATCGCTCGATGTGGTAGAACGTGTGCCCGGTGGACTGGAAGGGCTTGTAATCGGTGAGGTGAAAACCTGCAGCCAGCATCCCAATGCCGACCGATTGAAAGTAACTACGGTAGATATCGGGGCCGATGAACCCCTGCACATCGTCTGCGGCGCACCGAACGTGGCCGCCGGCCAACGGGTAGTGGTGGCAACCGTCGGTACTACGGTACACCCCATTAATGGCGAACCGTTCAAAATTAACAAATCGAAGATCCGTGGTGAGGCGTCGGAAGGCATGATCTGTGCAGAAGACGAAATCGGACTCGGTGCTGGACACGATGGCATCATGGTACTCGACGCGTCTGCGCCGATCGGTACGCCAGCCAGCACCTTTTTTGGACTGCAGGATGACTATGTTTTCGAAATCGGACTCACTCCAAACCGTGCGGACGCAGCCTCGCATCTGGGCGTAGCCCGCGATGTGGCCGCTTTCCTGCGTAGCGGCTACCGCATGCCAGACGTGTCGGCATTCGCCGCTGAAAGGGCACAGCCGCTGCCGGTAACGGTAGAGGACACGGTTGCCTGTCCGCGATATACTTCATTGACCATCAGTGGTGTGCAGGTAGGGGAGTCGCCGAAATGGCTTCGGGAACGGCTCATCGCTATCGGCGTGCGCCCGATCAATAACGTTGTAGACGTGACCAATTACGTACTCCATGAATTGGGACAGCCACTGCACGCATTCGATGCCGACCGGCTGGCCGGCGACAAGGTGATCGTTCGCCATGCCAAGGCAGATGAGTCGTTTGTGACACTCGACGGGGTTGCACGTAAACTACATCCCGAAGACCTGATGATCTGCGATGCGGAGAAGCCGCTCTGCATTGCCGGTGTATTTGGTGGTATGGACTCGGGCGTAACGGAAAGCACGACCCGTGTATTCTTGGAGAGTGCCTACTTCAATCCGGTGTCGGTGCGCAAAACGTCCAAGCGGCACGGACTAAAAACAGACGCATCGTTCCGTTTCGAGCGCGGTACCGATCCGGAGATAACGGTGCTGGCACTGAAAAGAGCTGCTTTACTGATTACTGAATTCGCCGGTGGACAGATTTCTACCGCCGTGTCTGACCATTACCCCAATCCCGCCCAGCCGTTCACCTTTGATGTACGTTTTGATGGGATACGCCGGCTTGTCGGCAAAGCGATTCCCGATGGGGAAATAAAAACCATTATCGAAGCGTTGGGTATAGCTGTTGTGGCCGAAACCGACGGGGTATTGACCGTCCAAGTACCGCGCTATAAAGTAGACGTAACCCGCGAAGTGGATATGGTGGAAGAGGTACTCCGCATCTACGGGTACAATAATATCGAGATCGGCCGCCAGATTAAGGCCTCGCTCAATACATCGCCCAAGCCCGACAAGGAAGTTGTGCAAAACCAGGTGGCGGATCTGCTGATTGGCAACGGCTTCCGCGAGATTCTGTCTAACTCGTTGACCAAGTTTGATTATGCGGATGAACCTGAGCGCGCTGTACGTATCCTGAATCCGTTGAGCACCGATTTGGATACCCTGCGGCAGAGTTTGTTGTTTTCGATGCTGGAAGCCATGGCATATAACCAGAAGCGTAAGCATGCAGACCTGAAGTTCTATGAATTCGGCCATACGTACAGGCTTGACGGAGAAGGGTATCGCGAACGGCAGCACCTCGCCGTGGCAGTAACGGGCAACCGTTTGCCCCAACAGTGGAACCACGCGGGCAAACCCGTGTCGTTTTATGACATCAAAGCCGCTGTGGATGCGATTCTGCGGCGACTGAATATCTCCGGCTGGCAGGAATCCGACGTTCCCGCGTCGCATTATGATTATGGCGTAAGCTATGAGCGTGGCGGGAATGTGCTGGTATCGTTCGGTGCCGTTAGTCGGCCGATACTCGCGAAGGCGGATGTGGCCGGCGACGTGTACTACGCTGATTTTGACTGGGGGGCAATCCTCAAGGCTATCCGTAAAAACAAAATTACTTATCGCGAAGTGGCGAAATACCCTGCCGTTCAGCGCGATCTGTCACTCCTTGTGGATACGGACGTCACCTTCGGTATGCTGAAACGGATTGCGGAGCGTACGGAACGCAAGTTGATTAAAGCGATTTCGGTGTTCGACGTGTACAAAGGGGATAAATTGCCTGTGGGTAAAAAATCCTATGCGCTGCATTTTGTCCTACAGGACGATGAAAAAACCCTTGCCGACAAACAGATTGATGCGATTGTTAAGAAATTAATTGCTAATTTTGAAAAAGAGGCCGGAGCAGCGGTAAGAAGCTGATCGGGCTGTAGGAGGCTAAAGGCATAAAGCCGAACGGCACTGCATAAAGCAACGAGCAAAAAAAGCAACGAGCACAAAGAAATGTCATCATTAGCAAAACAACTGACAGGTGTGGTGGATAACACGCGTAAATTGCTTGATTTATGCGCGTCTTTGCAAGCGGAAAATGATTTGCTGAAGTTGGAAGTGCAGTCGCTGAAGGTAGCCGTTGAGACAGGTACCGACAAGAACAAACAACTGGAAGAGAAAGTGAAGGCCCTTGCCGTGGCCCGTTCGCTCGATGATACCGAAGTGGATGAAGCGGTGATAAATGAAAAAATACTTGACACAAAACAAAAAATTAACGATTTTGTGCGGGAAATAGATAAGTGTATCGGGTTGCTTCAGTAGCATGGGGTGCATGGAATAGTGAATTAGCTCAAACATGGGAGAGATTTCCATAAAAATAAACATCGCAGACCGGATTTACCCGTTGCGGGTAGACATGGCAGAGGAGGAGGTAATCCGGCGAGCGGCTAAATTGATAAACGACAGGATTAAAGAATTTCAGGAAAATTACGCGGTAAGGGATAAGCAGGATTTATTATCGATGTGTGTGCTTCATTATGCTACCGGGATGTTAAAGGCGGAACGGAAAACAAGTGCAGATGACGTCGGGATTGCAAAGGCGGTGGACGAATTGGATGGCATGTTGACTGAATTTTTTAATAAATAACGTTCTTATTGATAGGAATAGAGCTTTAACAACGAATTAACCGCAGTTAAATTCGGGTTTCACTATTTTAAACTTAACGCTTCAATATCACAAGGCGTAAACGAGATGTAGGCCATTTTGCGAAAGCCATCTGGTCAGGATCAATACGCTAATCCTGTGTAGATGAAGTTTATGATACATGAGACCCGATTTATTTAATTGCGGTTTTTTTATGCCGTTTTTTCTGCACTTCGCTCTTTGCGATTTGCACGTAGTAAATGAACAAACAGCGAACAAGCAAACAACAAATAGCAAACAGGCAAATAGCAACAACAAATAGCAACAACAAATAGCGAACAGGCAAGTAGCAAATAACAAACAAACAAATAGCAAACAAATAAACAAAAAGGACATGGACATCATATACATCATTATAGCTCTTGCAGTGGGGGTGGTTATCGGCCGCTTTGCACTGCGCAGTTTATTTAAACGGCAGGAGGTAGCTGCCCAAAACAAGGCAAAGAAAATACTCAAAGAGGCAGAACAGGCTGGCGAACACCTGAAAAAGCAACGCCAACTGGAGGCTAAGGAGAAATTCCTGCAGTTGAAAGCGGAGCATGAGAAAGAGACGAACCAGAAGAACAATACCCTTAATCAACGTGAAAACAGCATCCGGCAGAAAGAGCAGTCAGTTAACCAAAAACTGGAAAACCTGAACCGTGAGAAGCAGGAGGTAGAAAACCAACGCAAGAACCTGGAGCGGCTCACGGAAATCAGTGAAAAGAAGCAGAAAGAAGTGGAGCAGCTCAAAGCACAGCACATCAAACAGTTGGAAACCATTGCGGGCCTTTCGGCCGAAGAAGCCAGTGCGCAGCTCATTGAAAACCTCAAAGAGGAGGCACGTTCCAGGGCTGTCATCCAAATCAAGGATATTGTAGATGAAGCCAAGCTTACGGCGACCAAGGAAGCTAAGAAAGTGGTCATACAGACCATACAACGCACAGCTACGGAGAGTGCCATCGAGAATACGGTATCTATTTTCAATATCGAGAATGACGAGATAAAGGGCCGTATTATTGGTCGTGAGGGGCGCAATATCCGGGCACTCGAAGCCGCGACGGGAGTGGAGATTATTGTTGATGATACCCCTGAGGCTATCATTTTATCTGGATTTGACCCCGTGCGCCGAGAAATTGCGCGCTTGGCACTGCACCGTTTGGTAACGGATGGCCGGATCCATCCCGCCCGTATCGAAGAAGTGGT
>NZ_JBMQOC010000026.1:0-77601 GCF_053550995.1 Parapedobacter sp. | reverse complement strand
GGCCGGCATGGCCCAGTTCAACTTCGCGGGCTTCGGGGTGGGCTACAGCTACCAGTTCAACCCGGGCAGCGAGCCGCTCGACAGGCGCATCACCAACACCACACACGAGATCGGCATCAGCTACCGGTTCGATAAAACCGTGGGGGTGCTTTAAACGATTTGACGATTCGTCGACTCCTTCGTGGGTTTGTTGATGTGCCGATTTGCATGTATTTTTGTCCCATTAGAAAGAAATCATGGGCACCAATACCGACAAACACAAGCACCTTGACATCGTCGTACACGGCAAGGTACAGGGTGTATATTTTCGACTCACCACGAAGGCCGTGGCCGACCAGCTGGGTGTGAAAGGCACCGCCCGGAATGAGGCCGATGGCACCGTATCCATCGAAGCCGAGGGCGACGCGTTTGCCCTCGACGCCTTTCTTGAATGGTGCCATGAGGGCCCCGAAAGGGCTGTGGTTGAAAAAGTAGCGACCAACGAAGGCGAAATGAAAAACTATCGTAACTTTGAGGTCATCAGGAAATCGCGTGGGTGACCTTAAGTGTTAAACGTTGTCTGTACTTAGAAAATTCGCTGGACAAACCGCTATCTATGGGCTGAGCACCATCGTGGCCAGGCTGGTGAGTTTCCTGCTTACAAAGCTCTACGTCGGTAAGTTCTCCCCTTCCGTATACGGTATCTTTACCAACCTATACAGCTGGGCCGCCATGCTCAATGCCGTGCTTGCTTTCGGCATGGAAACCACCTATTTCCGGTATTTGCAGAAGCACGACCATGACCGGGCTAAGGTATACAACAACAGCTTCACCATCATCCTGTTCACCACCGCGCTCTTTGTCATCACCATGCACCTTTTCTCGGCAAATATCGCTACTTGGCTGAACAACGGCAGCTACAATACCGACTTGAATCGATATGTGCGCTACTTCGCTTGGATCCTCGCTGCCGATGCCTTGGCTGTCATTCCTTTTGCACGCCTGCGTGCCGAAGGCCGCCCCATCCGGTTTGGCATCCTCAAGCTGGTCAACGTCGTCACGTTCATTGGCTTCAACCTGTTTTTCATCATAACCATCCCCTGGCTGATCGAACAGGGGGGCACCTATCCAGCTTATTTCGCTTCTTGGTACCGCGACGGCTGGGTGGGCTATGTCTTCCTGTCAAACCTTATCGCCAGTGGGCTTACCCTCGTCCTGCTACTGCCGGAGATCGCCAAGTTGCGCCCACGGCTGGACCGCAAGCTCGCCATGGATATGCTTTCCTATAGCCTCCCCGTATTGATTGCCAATATCTCGTTCATCATCAATGAGCATATCGATAAGATCATGATCCCTAAGTTGCTTCCCGGCGAGGTGGGCGACCGCGATTTGGGCATCTATGGGGCCGTATCAAAGATCGCTGTGTTCTTAAGTATCGCCGTGCAGGCCTTCCGTCTAGGTGCGGAGCCTTTCTTTTTCAGTTATTCGAAAAACGAAAACGCCCCGCGGACTTATGCACTCATCATGGACTACTTTGTCATCGCCATGGTGCTGGTGATGGTGGGCATTACGGTAAATATCGAATGGCTGAAGTATTTCATCGAGGGCGGCAGCCCCAAAGAACAAGCCCAATATTGGTCGGGCCTACATATCATTCCCATCCTCCTCCTCAACTATGTATTGTTGGGCATTTACATGAACCTGTCGATCTGGTATAAGCTAACCGACCAAACCCGCTTTGGCCTTTATATCTCCGGTATCGGGGCCATCATTACCATCGTGCTCAACATCATCCTCATACCGCGCTACAGCTACGTGGGCGCCGTTTGGGTAACCGCAATTGCTTACGCCGCCATGGTGGTTACCTCCTACCTGTGGGGGCAGCAGCGGTACCCCATCCCTTACCGCGTGGGTAAAAACAGCGCTTATATCGTTGCGGGTATCGTGGTTTGCTGGCTGGCATTCGACGTGTTCGACCGCCATCTCATCGTCGGAAACTTACTTTTTGCAGCTTTCGCACTCGTCGCTGCACTCATCGAGCGGAAGACGCTCATGGCGGTCCTGAAAAAATAGCATTGTTAGGCTTAGGCTACCTCCAGTTCGAACTGGTCGCTGATTTCGTCGAGCACCGCCTCGATATCGGCTACGTCCGTCAGCGATACCAGCTTCATACGATATTCCTTAAAATGTGGTATCCCCTTGAAGTAATTGGCATAATGCCGGCGCATCTCGAAGATACCGGTCTTCTCGCCTTTCCATTCGAGCGATTTCCGGAGATGCGTACGGCACACATCCACCCGTTCGGCTATGGTTGGGCCAGGCAGGTACGCTCCCGTTTGGAAAAAATGCTTGATTTCACGGAATATCCATGGATAGCCAATGGAAGCACGGCCGATCATGATGCCATCCACCTCATACTCCATGCGCCAAGCGGCGGCCTTCTCCACGCTATCCACGTCACCATTGCCGAAAATGGGGATACGGATACGGGGGTTGCGTTTGATTTCGCGGATGAGATGCCAGTCGGCTTGCCCCTTATACATTTGCGAGCGGGTACGGCCATGGATGCTCAATGCCTGGATGCCCACATCTTGCAAGCGCTCGGCCACCTCGTATACATTCTTGGTGTCGTCATCCCAGCCCAAGCGGGTCTTCACCGTGACGGGCAGAAGGGTAGCGTCTACCACGGCTTTGGTCATCGCCGTCATTTTATCGATATCTTGCAAGAGACTGGCTCCGGCACCGCGGCAGGCTACGTTTTTTACGGGGCAGCCGTAATTGATGTCGATCAGGTCGGGGCCTGCCAGCGTTGCGATCTCGGTGGCTTCGCGCATCGTATCGATATCGCTGCCGAAAATCTGGATGCCAATGGGGCGCTCATACTCGAAGATATCCAGCTTCTGACGGCTTTTAGCGGCATCACGGATAAGCCCTTCGGAAGAAATAAACTCGGTATACATCATGTCCACCCCGTTTTGCTTGCACACAAAACGGAATGGCGGATCACTCACATCTTCCATGGGTGCCAAAAGCAAGGGGAAAGCCCCCAAATTGATATTTCCAATGGTAATAGCCATGCACGCTAACCGATAACCGGATGCAAAGGTACGGAAATCGGGGGAATGCCCCAAGCCACTAGCTGGTCTTCAGCTTCTTCTGGATATCCTGTACATAGGCTTTGAACTTCTTATCTGTTTCAATAAGATCTTCTACCGTCTGGCAGGCGTAGATGACCGTGGAATGATCCCGGCCACCGAAAAACGCACCGATAGACTTCAACGACGTTTTGGTGTGATTTTTTGCCAGGTACATCGATATCTGTCGGGCCTGCACGATTTCGCGCTTGCGCAATTTTGATTTCACCATTTCCACCGGTACCTCGAAATAATCGCATACCAATTTCTGGATGTAATCCATCGATATCTCCTTGTGCGAATTCTTGATGAAATTCTTCAACATCGATTTAGCGAGGTTGAGATCGATCTCTTTTTTGTTGAGCGTAGCCTGTGCCAATAACGAAACCATCGCTCCCTCCAATTCACGTACACTATTATCGATCTGGTTGGCAACATACTCGATGACATTATCGGGCAACTCAATGCCATCGGAATACATCTTTTTCTTAAGGATGGCCATCCGCGTTTCCAGATCGGGCACCTGCATATCGGCCGAAAGGCCCCATTTGAACCGGCTCAATAGCCGCTCTTCGAGCCCGGCGAGATCCTTGGGCGGCTTATCCGATGTAAGGATGATCTGCTTGCTCGACTGGTGGAGGTGGTTGAAGATATGGAAAAAGATATCCTGCGTACGCTCTTTACCCGCAAAATTATGCACATCATCCATGATGATGACATCCATCGCCTGGTAAAAATTGACAAAGTCGTTGATGGTGTTATTTTTCAGGGAATCGACAAACTGCTGGCAGAATTTCTCGCACGATACATAGATAACCAGCTTGTCGGGTAGGTTTCGTTTGATTTCATTACCGATAGCCTGTGCCAAGTGCGTTTTGCCAAGCCCCACACCTCCATAAATCATCAATGGGTTGAACGATGTGCCACCCGGTTTGCTTGCTACAGCAAAACCTGCCGACCGCGCCAATCGATTGCACTCACCTTCGATGAAATTATCGAATGTATAATGCTGGTTCAGCTGCGGGTCTACCTGCAGTTTCTTCAGGCCCGGAATGACGAAGGGATTCTTGATATCTTTATTAAGCGCTACAGGAATGGGAATCGATTGCCTTTTCGCTTCGGCTCCGTTACCGCTTGAAGGGATATTGGTGGTGTATGGATTACTGGTGGATGATTTTTCGACAACGATGTTGTATTCCAACCGTCCATTTTCGCCGAGATGCTTTTTTATCGTTTTGCGCAGCAAGCCGACATAATGCTCTTCCAGCCATTCGTAAAAAAATAAACTCGGTACTTGAATAGTCAAAACGTTACCTTCCAACCGTACAGCCTTAACGGGCTCAAACCAGGTCTTATAACTTTGTGCGGGAATATTATCTTTGATGATTTGCAGACAGCTATTCCATACACTCGTGCTCGTTTTTTCCATTCGTTAAATCTTAAAAAGTTGATATCCAATAAATGACCGAAAAAATGTTGATAACTTCTCCGTGAAACGAAGGTGGCAAAAAAAAACCACCAAAAAAATTAAAAAATGAAATATCAATTATTCACTTTGTAATCAGCAACTTAGATGTATTTTACACGTAAAATATATTGGTCAAGTCCGAATGTGCAAAATTTCTCAACATTGGCCACCACCCTCGGGTCTACGTGTTAAAGTTACGTAAACTTTGGGCAAAGTTGTTGTAAAAAAAGATAAAAAAAGCTGCTGGTTAGGCCACATTAATCCGCCTGCGCCTGGCCGCCAACACCCAGTCGGCCGCCAACACAGCAATGAGTATCAAGAGACCCAACACTTCGCGGGTTTCCTCTATCCATGGTTTGTCGGCTTTCATCGATTGCACCAGGTCTTTCGCTTCATGGTGAAGCGCCCAATCGAGCACGTTATGTTTAAAGATAAGGAAGTACACCACAAAGCCGAGGTAAACCACAATACCCGATGCGTAAGCCCAAATGAGGTATCGGCCCCGTGCTGCCATAAAACACGCCCACGCGCCAAAGCCGTATAAGACAATCCACAAAAGGGGATCCACATCGTTATATTGCAAACCGGCACTGATCAAAAACAGAACGCAGAAGATAATATTAAAAGCTTTCATGGAAATACGTGTTTGAATAGACCAAAGATAAAAAAAATCATCTTTTTTAAAACTCTTCCTACGCTGGTGTGTTTTCTTACCAAACGATGTGCCGGGAGTGCTTGAGTCGATCAGGCTGAGATTACATCCCCGAACCTGATCTGGATAATTCCAGCGCAGGAAAAGCACATCCGTACGACGAAAGTCGTACATTCCCATTCCGGCTATGGCTGGAATGGGTTTTTTTGCTGTGTAACCCGGGTTACGCTTCGGCCGTTTCGTAGGCACTTATTGGTGGACAAGCACAGATCAGCATCCGGTCGCCCTGCGAATCGTTGACCCGCCCCACCGCCGGCCAGAATTTGTGGTCGCGTACGAATGGCAGCGGGAAAGCCGCTTCCGAACGGGCATACGGCTTTTCCCACACGTCGGCACTGACCATGGCGATGGTGTGGGGCGCACCTTTCAACAAGTTATCGGTCCGGTCGGCCCCACCCTTTTCAATCGCCGCTATCTCGGCACGGATGGCAACCATCGCCTCGCAGAAACGGTCAAGCTCCGCCTGCGATTCCGACTCGGTAGGCTCTACCATTAATGTCCCCGCCACGGGGAAAGACACCGTAGGCGCATGGAAACCGTAGTCCATCAATCGCTTGGCAATATCGCCCACTTCGATACCAACCGCCTTGAATGCGCGGCAATCCAATATCAGTTCGTGCGCACAGTGGCCATTGGCACCTGCGTAGAGCACCGGATAATGGCCTTCCAGCCGTGCTTTGATATAATTGGCGTTGAGGATGGCATATCGGGTGGCATTGGTAAGCCCTTCGCCTCCCATCAGTGCAATATAGGCATGTGAAATCAATAAGATGGACGCAGACCCCCATGGGGCCGCCGATACGGCGCTAATCCCCTCGGTGCCGCTTACAGGCACCACTGCATGGTTGGGTAAGAACGGCACCAAGTGCTCGGCCACACCGATGGGTCCCATACCGGGGCCACCACCACCATGCGGTATACAGAATGTCTTATGCAGGTTGAGGTGGCACACATCGGCGCCGATACGCCCGGGACTGGTGAAACCTACCTGTGCGTTCATATTGGCACCGTCCATATATACCTGTCCACCGTTTTGGTGGATAATATCGCATATTTCAACAATAGGCTCTTCGAAAACGCCGTGGGTAGACGGATAAGTAACCATTAAGGCACCCAGGTTGGCTGCGTGCGTTTCAGCTTTGGTGCGCAGGTCGGCCACGTCGATGTTGCCCCGTTCGTCACACCTCACCACCACTACCTCCATACCGGCCATACTGGCCGACGCCGGGTTGGTACCGTGGGCAGAGGCGGGGATAAGTACCACGTTGCGATGCGTATCGCCACGGCTTTCGTGGTAGGCACGGATGACCATCAATCCGGCATACTCTCCCTGGGCGCCCGAATTGGGCTGGAAGCTTACCTTTGTAAAGCCGGTGATTTCGCTCAGCCATGCATCCAACTCGCTGATGAGTTGCATGTACCCCCCCACTTGGTCGGTGGGGGCAAACGGGTGGATGCTACTGAATTCTGGCCACGTTACGGGTACCATTTCGGTCGTAGCGTTGAGTTTCATCGTACACGACCCCAACGGGATCATTGAATGGCACAACGAAAGGTCCTTGGCTTCCAATGATTTGATGTACCGTAGCATCTCGTGCTCGGAGTGGTAGCTGTTGAACACCGGATGCGTCAGGTATGCCGATGTGCGTTGCAACGCCTGCGGGATGGTTGGCGTTAGGTTTTGGGACCGGCCCGGCAGGTCAGCATCGTCAAGTGTCTTGCCCTTCAGCTTGGCGAAGATGCGCACCAAGGTTTCGATATCCTGGTAAGTCGTGGTTTCATCGATAGAAACACCCGCTACCGTACCCTGATAATGAAGATTCACCTCATTGTTGAGCGCCTCGGCGCGCAATGGCCCAGCAAGCTCACCCAGTTCCACGCGCAAGGTATCGAAATAGGTGTCGTTATATTGGGTATAACCCAACTGCCGCAATGCGCGGTCGAGCAGGTTGGCCAGCCCATGTATACGGTCTGCTATCCGCCGCAGCCCCTCCGGCCCGTGGTATGCAGCATAGAATCCGGCCATGATGGCCAGCAGCGCTTGCGCCGTACAGATATTAGACGAAGCCTTATCACGCCGGATATGCTGCTCGCGCGTTTGCAGCGCCATGCGCAGGGCATATTCCCCCTGTGCGTCTATGGTAACGCCGATAATGCGGCCGGGGATATTGCGCTTATATGCTTCTTTGGTGGCAAAATAAGCCGCGTGCGGTCCGCCGAAGCCCATCGGGATACCGAAGCGCTGTGTGCTGCCCACCACCACATCGGCACCCCACTCGCCCGGGGCGTCCAGCAATACCAGGCTGAGCAGGTCGGCCACCGCACAAACGGAAATGTGGCGGCTATGCAGTTGTTCCACCAAGCCACTATAGTCGGTTATCGAGCCATCGCCTGCGGGGTACTGCAACAGTGCTCCGAAAATAGTATCGTCTTCGGGAACCGCCCGGACGTCTCCGACCACCAACTCAATGCCGTACGACTGTGCCCGGGTATGCAGCACGTCGAGTGTCTGCGGGAATACATTATCCGAAACGAAGTACTTGTCAGCCGCCTTGTTCTTACGGAGGCCGTACTGCATAAACATGGCTTCTGCTGCGGCTGTCGCTTCATCCAGCAGCGATGCGTTGGCTATTTCCATCCCGGTAAGGTCGATGACCGCCGTCTGGAAGTTAAGCAACGCCTGTAGGCGGCCTTGGGCAATCTCTGCCTGGTAGGGCGTATACTGGGTATACCATCCCGGGTTTTCAAATACATTCCGCTGGATAACCCCGGGGAGTGTAACGCCGTAGTACCCCTGGCCGATATAGGATTTAAATACCCTGTTTTTATCGGCCACGGCCCGCATCCGTTGCAGGTATGCCGTTTCGCTCCATGCATCCGGCAGCCGTAGTGGCGTGGAGGTGCGAATCTGTGCAGGAACTGTTTCGTCCATCAGCTGGCCGAGGCTTTGCAGCCCCAAGGCGCCCAGCATGTCGGCGGTTTCATCGGCGCTCGGCCCGATGTGCCGCTCCTCGAATTTCTCTTGGAAATGTATTTTATTCATTCGGATATGTTTCTACCGTGGTGCAGCCATACTGCTTTAAAAGCAGCCGGTAATTTTCGCGGGCAAAGGTACGGATTTTAATATGCGAAATAAAGAGGTCGAAACAGGCTATCCGTTGTTTTCCTGCCCGATAATATATTTCGCTATAAGAAATATATATCTTAATCGTTATCTACCCAACTCGCCTAACAACTCCTTCACTGCCCGCTCCAACTGCGGATCCTTGCCTTGCAACCGATCCATGAAGGTGTTCTTGACGTAGATATCGGGCGACACACCGGTCAACTCAAGGTCGTCACCCTCCAGCGTATAGCAGCCCCAGGCCGGCACGCGGTACATCGAACCATCCACTAAGCCTTTTGCCGAAGTGAAGATGATCCACCGATAGGTTTCCGTGCCGATGATCTTGCCCAGCTTCAATGCCTTGAATCCGGCGGCGGTCATCTCGGCATCACTGAGCGACTGCTCATTTACCAGCAGCACGATGGGCTTGCCCGAAGGGGCAAAGTTGCTCTGCGGCGAGCGCTTGCCGCCGCGGTATTGCCATTGCAGGTACGGACGCTGCGAGAGGAACTGCAGCACTTCATCGTGTACGTTGCCGCCGGTGTTGTACCGCAGGTCGAGGATGATGGCGTCCTTTTGGGCTTCCTGCTCCACCATGTCCAGCAGGAATTGCTCCAGCTCGCCCCTGCCCATGTTTTTCATATAGGTGTAGGCGATGCGGTTGTTCCCCATCGAATCCACCTTGCGGCGGTTGGCCCGTATCCATTCGTCATAGCGCTGGTCGCGCAGGGCACTGCTGCGTTGGGGCCGTACCTTGGCGATGACCACCGCACCGCCGCGCCGGAAGGTAAGCACCATTTCATCGGCCAACGAAGGCCGCGTGAAATACGCATCACGGTCGGCTAGGGTATCCACCGGTTGCCCGTCAACGGCGATCAACACATCGCCGGGGCGGATATCCACTTCCTTGCGGGCGGCGTGGCTCCGGGCTACCACGCGCGACACGCGGTAGGGGTTTTCGTTGTCGAACAGCACCCCGGTCTCATTGGTTACCACCGAAAAATCCTTACGCTCGTCGGTACCACTGGAGCTGAAACCGAGGTGCGATGAGTTGAGCTCACCCAACATGTCGTTAAGCAATACACGCAGGTCGGCACGGTTGTTCAGGTAGGGCAGGTAAGTAGCATAGCGGGTTTTTATAGCAGCCCAGTCTACCCCATGAAAGTCACCGTCGTAAAAGTTCTCTTCGATACCGGCCCAGGTTTCGTAAAATAGCTGGTTGAACTCGTCTTCCAGGTTCCGGCGGAATTTGAACGCGATATCCACCTTTTCGAGCTTGTTGCCGTCGATGTTGTATTGCTGCACGGTACCGCCTGAAAGGGCGTAGAATTTCCCTTTCACCTCCACCAAGTTACCCACACCACCGTCGGCCACCTTCTCGGTCTTATCGTCTTCAAATGACTGTTGTACCGTGCGGTACAGGGCCCTACGCCCGCTATCGTGGTTTGAGGTATAGAAGATATAGGTCTTCTCGCCTTTCTTGAATGTTCTGGGATTGCTTTGTGTGCCGAAAGCGGGGCTTATGCGGGTAATGCGGTCGAGCAGCCCTTGGGTATTGATAACAATGGGCGTATGGGTTATCTTCGTACTATCGGCATCACCGTCTTTTTCGTCATTTTTATCCTTATCTTTCTTTTTGCCGTCACCGTCCTTTTCATCTTTCTTTTTTTCCTCGAAAAGTTCGTTGAACTTGTCAATCCGGTAAGGTTCGTCAAAATCATCCAGCGCCATGCGGTAGATACTGGCATCGCGCATGCCGGTAGGGTAGGCCGGCTTGGTGCGGTTGCTGGCAAAATAGATAGATTTGCCATCGGGCGACCATGCGGGCGATGTTTCCGACACCCCGGTATTGGTGAGGTTGATGGTCTCGTTCTTAGCGATATGATGCACGAAGATATCCTGCTCGAAATTGCGGTAGGCCGTAAACAGGAGGTATTCGCCATTGGGCGAAAACGCGGGTTCCGAGTTCTGGAACGCCCATATCTCATCTTTCACCACGGTGGTGCTCTGCAAGGTTTTCAGGTTGAGCAGCCGCACTTCATCACGGCCGCTGAGGTATACGGCTTGGGTACGCTCCGCGTTGAGCGTGATGTCTCGGTTGCTGCGCATATCGGCCGTGAGCTGCTGGGCTTCACTTTTGCCGTCGGCCGCAATCGTGTACCAATTGAGGTAGCCCGCATGGGTCTGGTTAAATAGCAGCGTCTTGTTGTCGGCCAGCCACTTCACTTCCATGGCCCGTTCGCCCGAGCTGGGCATCTGTTTGATGAATTTGCCTTCGACGTCACTCACGAAGAGTTCGCCCCGCGAGATGAAGGCCAGCTTCTCGCCGTCGGGCGACACATCGAAGTAGGTGATGTTTTCTTTCACGTCAAACTCGTGCGGTGCATCCAACACGGCATTCCGGCTGATGGTAACATGGGGCTTCGACGTTTCCTTGGTGGCCACATCATAGATATACAACTGGTAATCTTTTTCGAACACCACCTTCGTGCCGTTGGCCGATACCACAGGCCGTTTGATAGAAGTATCGAATTGGGTGAGTGCCGTCTTTGCGTCGTTGGCAAAGGTATAGAGGTTGTACTCTCCATTGGATTCATCAGACGCAAAGAAGATATTGCCTTGCCGATCTATAGAAGCCCAGAAGTCTTTCCCTTCGTAGTCGGTATATTGCGTGAATGCGTCGTTTTCCGGGTGATAACCCATGATATCGGGATTATACGCCCCTTTGTAGCGTTTACGGTTCGCATTAAAATAGCTTTCCCATGTGTTATTAAAAAGGAGTTCGCCATCAGGCTTTTCCACCACGCCGTGTATGGTGTTGAAGTAATGGCCGAAGAGCCGTTTGGCGGTTCCGCCCTGGGCAGCCACCGTATAACTGGTAAATCGGTTATAGCGTCCCGAGGTGAAGTAGATGGTCTGGTTATCCCAGCTCCAGCTGTCTACCTCATCGGAGGCATCGTGGTGGGTAAGTTGCCTGATGGCGCCGCCCGCCAAAGGCATTACGTATACATCGTGGTTGCCGAATTGGTTGGCCGAGAACGCCAGCCATTGGCCATCGGGCGAAACCCTTGGCGCGATTTCATCGCCCCGCATCGCCGTGAGTCGGAGTGCCTGCCCGCCATTGGCAGCCACCTTCCACAGATCGCCTGCATAGCTGAAAACAACGGTTTGGCCATCGGGCGTCAGTGTAGGATACGAAATAAATGTTGGAGCAGTCTGTGTGTGGGCGGCAAGCGACGCAAGGGCGAGGGTTGCCGTCATTAGGCACGTGTTGATGATATTCATGCTTTTAAGTTTATTGTGCTGGCTGCAATATTAATGAAAATTAACAACAACACCCCGCATCTTTTTGGTAGTATTGAGCCTGTTTATACGAAATCTATGACTTAGCAAAGCTCTTGAAGACCTTTAGGGTCACGGCGGTGCGTTTTTAGTTTTTCAATGCCCTTCGGCCCACGATGATGTTTCATGAACGATGAAACGAAAAATTGCGTAACTTTCCACCCAAACAGTGCGAAATGAAACCTGTGTATTGTCTTCTGCTGATGGTAGCCCCGCTTGCGATGCCCGGCTATGCCCAAGACTCCCTATCGCCTTTTCTTTTTGATGACTATTACGACGCGGTGGTACATTTTCACGGTGGCCAAACATCGGCTGAAAAAGTGAATTATAACCTGGTGGAAAGCGCACTTTATTTCATCGATATGCGGGATGGCCAGGTAAAGGTGGTGGCTGATTATAGGGGCATAGACTCGCTTGTCATCGCGGGGCGCATTTTTCTCCTCGACGGTGAAAACGCGTTAGAAAAAGTGTCAAGCAATCCTACCGTGTACATTCGATTCAACGCAAACAGCACACAAAAACCACCACCGGTGGCCTATGGCGGCACCAGCAAGCTGGCTTCGGTCGACGTTTATTCGACTGCCTTTTTCCAGGGCTTAGGGTCGGACCGCAAAACCCCGGAACAAGAGGTGTCCAAGATTTACCACGATTACATGATCGAGCTCGACGGAAAACGGAAAAAGTTCTCCAGCTTCAAACAGTTCCACCGGATTTATCGCGACCATAGGGAGGCTCTGGAGAAATACCTAATGGAAAAGGAGCTGGATTTCAACGATGTAAAGGGTATCATTGCACTGTGCCGTTATGCAGAGAGCCTGTGATGATGAAACCTTATTCCCCCCACTCATCGTAAGGTCCGCGAAAACTAAAAAGCAGGAACTGGCTAGGCAACGGTTAAAGCAATCGACACCGGCCGATAATCCCATAAGGTCTTCTGCCGACTGAAACATTAACGAAAATTAACAACAACATCCCGCATCCTTTTGGTAGTTTTGGGCATGTTTATGCTGAAACCGTGGCTTACGCTTGTTTTCATCGGCTTGGCGACGCTGTTCGTCCACGCACAGACCTACCAGCTTACCGGGCTGGTAACCGATGAGCAGGGTGCTTCGGTTCCCTTTGCTAGCATATACCCCAAAGGCATGGTGCGTGCAGGCACATCGGCCAATAGCGAGGGGATATTCAAATTGACCCTGCCAGCAGGCTCGTACGAATTGGTGGTGCGCTCCGTAGGCTACCAACAAGTTATCGAGCCGGTTGACATGGCTGGCGATCAGCATATCCAGATTACGGTCCTTGCCGAATCGTATCTCCTAGACGAAGTCGTGATCGGCAACCGCGAGGATCCGGCGTATGCCATCATAAGGCAGGCCATCCGCCAACGCAAGAAACACCTCAACGAAGCAGTTCCATATACCGCCAATGTGTACATCAAAGGGGTGCAGCACTTGCTGCAAGCGCCGAAAAAATTCCTCGGGGTGGATATCGACGAGATCGGCCGTGAAATCGGACTGGATTCCAATCGCACAGGCATTGTATACCTCTCGGAATCCGAGTCGCGCATCACCGTTCGCCCACCCGACGATTTCCGCGAGGAGATGGTTAGCTCGAAATTTTCGGGCAACAACCGGGCATTTAGTTTTAACCGGGCAGCCGACCTGAAACTCAACTTCTATGAAAACTACCAACCGATCATTGACGGGCTGGGTCCACGGCCTTTCGTTTCGCCCATTGCCGACAATGCCCTGGGTTTCTATCGGTACCGTCTGCTGGGCACCGCCGAGGAAAACGGGCTTACCGTCCATAAAATAGAAGTAACGCCTCGGCGCAAGGGTGAGCCGCTCTACCAAGGCGATATCTATATCCTAGACGGCCTTTGGCGTATATATGGCGTAAACCTACGGCTTACCAAGGCATCGGGCATCAATATTCTCGACACGCTGGATATCCGGCAGGAATTTATCCCCATTGACAGCAGCCAATGGCAGCCGTCGAGCATCCGGTTTGATTTTATAGGCGGCCTGCTCGGTTTCCGCATAGGCGGCTATTTTGCGGCGGTATACAGCGATTATGCAACACACCCCGCCATTGAAAAGGGCGCATTCAACGAGGTATTGCGCATCGCCGAAGGGGTCAATAAGCGCGACTCGGCCTACTGGGCTGCCCATCGCCCGCTGCTGCTTACGGAAGAAGAGCGCCTCGACTACATCCGCAAGGATAGCCTGCAACGCCGGCGCGAGTCTAAGCCGTACCTCGATTCGCTCGACCGTGTTTCCAACCGGCCGAAACCGCAACAATTACTGACCGGCTATACGTACCGCCACCGCGCAAACCGGTCGTCCCTTTCCTTCGACGGACTGGCCTCCTCGATACTTTTCAACAGTGTGGAGGGGCTCGCGCTCAATTACGGCGTACGGTACACACGGCAGGTAGATACCGTACTGAGCCGTAATTTCACCTTATATGGGAATGTCCGCTACGGCTTTGCCAACAAGCGGCTCAATGGTTATGCGGGCACTTCGTTCCCGCTGGGCAAGGGCCTTTTCCATGTCTATGGAGGCAGCAATGTGCAGGACATGAATAACCGGGGCTCGTTGCCACCTCTTTTCAACACCATCAGCACCACGTTTTTTGGCCGCAATTACCTCAAAGGGTATGAGCGTACATTCGGCGGGGTGGAATGGCGGTATACGCTACCGGCAAACGTACTTATAACGGCGGCGGCTGTATGGGAAAACCGCCTGTGGCTACCCAATAGCACGGATTATACCTTCTGGAGCCGGAACAAAAAGCATCTCACCTCCAACAATCCGCTAGCACCCACAGAAGACATTCCGCTGTTCCCCGAAAACCGGGCCGTTAAGGTGTCGCTAGGGCTGATTTACGATTTCAGCACCAAGTACGAGACCTATCCGAACCGGCGGGTGTACCTGCCTTCGCCATGGCCTACGTTATCCCTATCTTATACGAAAGGGCTACCGCAAGTGTTGGGGAGCGTTGTGGACTATGATTTGCTGATGGCACGATTACATAAAACGGATATCCGGTTGGGCCTATACGGCCGGATGGCTTTTGACGTGCGGGCGGGCACATTCCTGAATGACAAATCGCTCTACTATACCGATTACCGCCATTTCAAAGGTACGCGCACACTCATCAGCGACCAGCGGTCGGCCACTTTCTTGTTATTGGATTATTACCAGCATAGTACGTCGGGGAGTTTTGTGGAAGCACATGGGGAGTACAACCTCTCCACGTTGCTCACGGGCAAAGTACCGCTGCTCCGCAAGCTCAAACTGAACGAAATCATCGGCCTACACTACCTACACACGCCTACAATGCAGCATTACGGGGAGATCCATGCCGGACTCGAATGGCAACGCCTTCGTGTGATCTACGCACGGTCACTCGGAAACCATATAGGCCCGAGTGGAAAAGAAGCCATCCGGATTGGATTGCGGCTGTTTTAAGTGGTGCCTACCCCAGTGAAGCGGTAATCAGCTGTAAGAACTCCTGACGTGTACGTTCCTTGGCAAACTCGCCGGTAAAGGCGGAAGTGGTGGTCACCGAGTTTTGCTTTTGGATACCGCGCATGCACATGCAGAGGTGCTTGCACTCGATGACAACGGCTACACCGACCGGGTTTAGCGTATCCTGGATGCAATCACGGATCTCATTGGTGAGCCGCTCCTGCACCTGTAGGCGACGGGCATAGATATCTATCACCCGGGGAATCTTGCTCAAACCCACGATATGGCCATTCGGGATATAAGCCACAAGGGCTTTGCCGAAAAAGGGCAGCATGTGGTGCTCGCACATCGAATACACCTCGATATCCTTCACCACCACCATCTGGCTGTACTCTTCCTCGAACATGGCGTCCCGCAATACGGCCGCCGGATCAACGTCGTACCCGTGGGTGAGGTATTGCAGTGCTTTGGCCACGCGCTCGGGCGTTTTCAACAGCCCCTGCCGCTCAGGGTCCTCGCCTAGGAGTGCCAGTATTTCGTTGTAATGCGACGCTATACGCGCTACCTTCTCGGGGTTGTAACGGTCTATTTTTACGTACCCGTCTATTTCTTCCTCATTGAGTGGGAAATCGTTGTCCATAATCGTATGTTATCAAGTGGCGCTATTCATCGCCAAAATATTCCACGGAATTATTTTCGGTCTCGACCAGCTTCACCGAATGGAGCATGGCCCCATTTGCTTCCACGTGGGGCTTCAATTGTTTGAAAATCTCAATAGCCAACACTTCGGTGGATGCCATCTTGCCTCGCATGAAATCGACATCGAGGTTCACGTTGCGGTGGTCCAGTTTTTCGATGACATGGGCCTCGATGATGTGCTTGAGTTCCTTCAAATCAATCACAAATCCAGTCTGTGGGTCCACCTCTCCCTTCACTGTCACAAATAATTCATAATTGTGCCCATGCCAATTGGGGTTGGAACACTTGCCGAATACCGCCTCGTTCTGCTCCAAGCTCCACTCCTCGCGGTACAATTTATGCGCCGCGTTAAACCGTTCGCGCCGTGTAAGATATATCATAGCGTGCAAAGATAAGGTAATTTGCTGATTTGCTATTTGCTTTTTTGCTGATTTGCTGTGTGCTGATTTGCTGTCTGCTGATTTGCTGTCTGCTGTTTGCATTAAGCAAAGTGCAAATGGCAAATGGCCAAACGTAAATAGCAAATAACAAAATCCGTACCTTTGTCGCCGTGGAAGTCTCCCATCAACGATATTTCATCGAAATCGCCTTTGACGGCAGTGCGTACCACGGTTGGCAAATCCAATCGAATGCCGAAACCGTGCAGGAACTGCTTGATAAAGCGCTGACTACCCTGCTACGCCGGCCTACGGCCACCGTAGGGTGCGGACGTACGGATACAGGTGTGCACGCCAAGCAGCTGTTTGCCCATTTCGATTGGGCAGCTGCGGTATTCCCGCTGGAAGAACGCGAATTCCTGCATCGGTTGAATGCCCTGCTCCCGCATGATATCGCTGCCAAAAGGCTTATCTCCGTAGCACCAGGCGCACACGCACGCTTCGATGCCATCAAACGATCGTATGAATATCACGCCCACCTCCGCAAAGACCCTTTTTTACACGGTCGCTCTTGGCTGCTGCGAGATGCCCCCGATGTGCCCGCAATGAATGAAGCTGCCGCCCTTCTGTACCAATATGAAGATTTTTCCTGCTTCAGCAAATCCAACACGCAGGTGTTTACCAACAATTGCCGCGTGATGCGCGCCGAATGGCAATGGCTCGGCAACGACCGCTTGGTATTCCATATTTCGGCCAACCGTTTTCTGCGTAATATGGTGCGGGCCATCGTCGGTACGTTGATGGAAATCGGGCGCGGTGAACACGCGCCGGAATACATGCATACGGTCGTCCAAAGCAGGGACCGCGCGATGGCCGGAACCTCGGTACCCGCATGCGGCCTGTACCTCACTGAGGTGGAATACCCCTACGTGGAAGCCATTTGACAAATCGATGAACCGAGATATGGCGACAAAGTCGTACTTTTGCCGCTATCCATGAGCGAACCGAAGGTAACCGGGAAGACGTATGATGCGCAACTGCTCCGCAGGATGCTGCGTTATGTGCGGCCATACAAGGGAGTCTTTGTGATTTCCGTGCTACTTACCATCCTGATGGCAGGCGTGGCCCCCGCATTGCCCATGGTGGTGGAATACACACTCGATCGGTTCATCCTCCAGAATGACATCGACGGACTACAGCTGATGCTGCTGTTGATGCTGGGGTTACTGCTGCTGCAAACCGTTGTTCGTTATTACCACACGCTGATGACCAACACGCTGGGCCAATCCGTTATCCGCGACCTCCGCATCCATGTGTTTAACCACATCACGGGCCTGCGGCTCAAGTATTTCGACCGCACACCCATAGGCCGGCTCATTACCCGTACCATTTCGGACCTGGAAACCATCGCCAATATTTTTTCGCAGGGGCTTATCCAGATTATCGGCGACCTCCTCCAGCTGGTGGTCATTCTGGGCGTCATGTTTTACACCGACTGGCGGCTTACGCTGATCGTGTTAATTCCCATGCCCTTCATGATCGGCGCAACATATGTTTTCAAGGAAGCCATGAAATCGGCTTTCCAAGACGTTCGTAAATGGGTATCGAACCTCAACACGTTCCTACAGGAGCACATTTCGGGAATCAGCATCATCCAGTATTTTGCCCGTGAGGAACAGGAAATGCGCAAATTCAAAGCGGCCAATGCAGAGCACCGCAACGCCCATATCCGGGCCAACTGGTATTTTTCTATCTTTTTCCCCGTACTGGAAATCATCATGGCGGTATCGTTGGGACTGCTGGTGTGGTACGGCTCCAAGCAGGTGCTCGCCGATACATTGTCGCCCGGTGTGATCGTTGCATTCATCATGTACATCAATATGATTTTCCGTCCCATACGGGAGCTGGTGGATAAATTCAATACCCTGCAGATGGGCATGGTCAGTGCCGAACGGATCTTTGTAGTGCTCGATACCGACGAGCGGACACCAAACGAAGGTATGCAACAGCCGGAACACATCCGTGGGGAAATTGTGTTTGACAATGTATGGTTTGCATATAACGACGAACAGTGGGTGCTGAAAGACATCAACTTTACCGTGAAGCCCGGTGAGACCTTGGCGTTGGTCGGTGCCACGGGAGCAGGTAAGTCGTCGACCATCAATATCCTCAGTCGCTTCTATGAGGTCAATAGTGGGTCCATACGGCTGGATGGCGTAGATATTCGCGATTACGAGCTCAACTACCTGCGCCGCACCATCGCCACGGTGCTACAGGATGTATTCCTTTTCTCCGATTCCGTGGCCCGCAATATCAGCCTCAACGATCCCGCCATCAGCAGGGAGCAGATCGTGGAGGCCGCCAAACAGGTGGGTGCCCACGAGTTCATCATGCGGCTACCCGGTGGCTATGACTATAAGGTGCAGGAGCGGGGCGCCACCCTTTCGTCGGGCCAAGCCCAATTGATTTCATTCATCCGCGCGTTGGTGCATGACCCGAAAATCCTGGTGCTCGATGAAGCAACCTCATCGGTAGACACCGAGTCGGAAGAGCTGATCCAGCAAGCCATCGATAAGTTGATGGCGGGCCGTACTTCCATCGTGATTGCCCACCGCCTTTCCACTATCCAGAAGGCCGATAAGATCATTGTGCTGGATAAAGGCGAGATGAAAGAGATGGGTACACACCAAGAGCTGCTCCGCATGGATGGTTACTATAAGCGACTCTACGACCTGCAGTTCCATTCCGCCGGGATATAGCTTTGTTATGCATGGCTTGATGCTGCCAATGGCTTGATTTTAAAAAAAGCGATGCCGCCCACCACTGCTAGACACAGCCAGAGCACATCGACCAGCAGGATATCGGTCTCCCCCTGGCAGTAGGTAACCCACAGCCAATTACCGGAATAAATACCATTTGCCAAGGGCACCAGCAAGCTCAACAGGCTACCGAGCAGTAGGGTTTCCCTGTTGGTTTTGCGCAGGTTGCGCCTAACGACGTAGAAGGTGGCCAATACCAGCCAACTCCAAAAATAGGTGCGATAAATGAAATCCATCCCGCCGGCGCCGCTTACCTTCACCACAATAAATGAAAATGCCGTAACAGGAAATAGCGTTAAACAGGTAGCTACAAAAATATTGGATGCCCAAAAGTTGAATACCCGCTTATGCTCGGGCACATTTTTCTTATCACGCGCTACCAACCAGATCAGGATACCGGTAATGATAACTACGCACCCCAGCAACCCGAGCACGAAGTAAACTACTTTCAGTGGATAACCACCGTAATCGCCAAAGTGGAGGCGATAGACCAGGCTTTTCACCTTGTCGAGATATGTGGCTCCCTGTTCGGCTGACTTGTGCTGAATAATCTTCCCGTCCAATACACGGTAACAGATTACCCCTTGGCCCGCAAAGCTCCATTTGGTGGATGGTTCGCCCGTCATCAAAATGTGCATGTTTTCGTCGCCATAGTTGTTGATGGAAATGCTGGTGATGAACGTATGTGGCCACAGTGCATGCGTACGCTGCACGAAGTGGTCGATATCGGCCGCCGATTTCAAGGGTTTCGATGAAAACTCGTGTTGGGGCGTAAGGTAATAGGGAAGCTGCAAACTACGGTACGCAGCCGTTTCGTCGCCTTCATAAAGGGCGTTGCTGAACGGAGTAACCAGCACGGCTCCCAAAATGAGCATCACACCGGTTACAGCGAATATGAATTGGTAAGGGAACCCGATGACCCCGAGTGCGGTGTGCGCATCCGTCCAAATGGTTTTCCATTTGGACCAGGGACGGAACGTATAAAAGTTGGAAACGATTTTATCCCAATGCAGCAATAGGCCGGTGATGAGCGCAAGCAGGAAAAGAAAAGACACCAAACCAGCCACCACATAACCAAAAGGATAGCCTATCCGTACGGGCACTTCGTTTAACTGCGCCAGGAAATGGAGCCTGTAGAGAAACTCGCCTAAATCATAGGTAGACGCATAGGTTCCCGCTTCCCGCTTTTGGAAATCGTAATAAAAAAAGTGCGGTTCCGCTGCCCTGCCCTTATTGGTGGTATCTTTAGAAGGTTGCAGAGCGGCATATGCACGGAAACGGTTGGGCTGCATGGTGAAGGACAGGTCGCGGCCGCGGAGATCATGCACCTTATCCAGCGAGTCTAGCAATGCATTAAAAACGACGGTGCTTGCGTAAGGCCGGTATTTGCTGGAGGCATCGTTTTGCCAGGCAGCAATTTCGTCTTTGAAAAACGCAAACGATCCCGCAAAGAACATCACGTAGAGTACGGCCGCTATGAAAATACCGCTAATGGTGTGGGTATGGAAATATACGTTGTATCGTCTAAGGTTCATGGCCGATATCAGTTAAAAAAGGGAATACAAAAAACAAACGTCAATAGGGCATAGATCAACCAGATCTTCCAGGCGCTATCGGCCAGAAGTGCGAGAAGCAACAGCACCGCCCAGAGAACGATGCAGCTAAAGTATGCGGTTATCAATACGTCCCCGGGGTTAAAAAAGCGGGCCAACAGGAGGTGGAACGAAACCGAAACGGCATAACCGCCGAAAAAGCCGGCCGCGATCTTCAATAACCGTACAATCGGTGACTTGGTGAGGTATTTCTTATTGGCTGGCATAGTTACGAACGGATGAGGAGTTCCAACAGTAGACTGACAACAGCCAACACGAACAGCTGGCGGCCACGAATAAACCCAAATGGGGCCAACACTACCACCAAACTCCCTGCGCACATGGCATAAGCCAGCACTGCAAACGATCCGGCTGCCCAGCCCATCGCAACCACCAATAGCACCCAGCCCAAAAGAAACGCCAATGCAGCGAGCCATCTGGGCATTACCGGCCGGCGTTTACGATAACACAGGTAAAAACCAGCGAAAAAAAGCAGTGCAATGAATGTATACATTTGTTTCTAGCGAGACAAATGTATAAAATTGTTTGTATTAAGTCTAAATAATCAAACAAAAAGCTGCTCCCTCCTCTCAGGATACGGCCCGAAGTGGACAGCTTTCTCTAGCTACGGCTTTGTTAATCCAGTCCGCGTTTCCGCATTAAATGCACGGGATCCGGGTCAGCACCCCGGAATTTACGGTAGAGTTCAGCCGGCTTTTCGGTCCCGCCCCTTTCGAGGATGTTTTGGCGGAATGCATCGGCCGTAACTTTGTCATACAGGCTGGTTTCCTTAAAGGCTGCGAATGCATCGGCATCGAGCACCTCCGCCCAGATATAGCTGTAATAACCCGCCGAATAGCCGCCAGAGAAGATATGGTTGAAGTAAGTGCTTCGGTGGCGCGGGATGATTTCATCAATCAATCCGGCTTTTTCCATCGATGCTTTTTCAAATTCCTCTGCGCTCACTGTAATGGGACTGGTAATGGTATGGTAGTCGAAATCAAGGATCGCCGACGCCAGGTATTCGACGGTAGCAAACCCTTGACCAAACGTCCCGGCACTTTCCAGTTTGGCAATCAATGCGTCGGGAATGGGTTCACCGGTTTCGTAATGTTTGGCATACTCCTTCAGTACGGACGGATCTTCTGCCCAGTTCTCCATCACCTGCGATGGAAGTTCCACGAAATCGCGCGATACGGAGGTACCCGATAGACTTCGATAAGATACATCCGACAGCAAGCCATGGAGGGCATGGCCAAATTCATGGAACAGCGTGTTGGCTTCGTCAAAGGTAAGTAGTGCCGGCTGGGTACCTACCGGCGGGGTAAAATTACATACATTCACGATGATGGGCGCAACACGTTGACCATTTTCATAGTATTGGCGGCGGAAGGAGCTCATCCAAGCGCCGGGCCGTTTCGACTCACGGGGGAAGTAATCGACATAGAAAATCCCTACCAGGGTGCCATCGGCTTCCGACACTTCGTACACCTCCACTTCTGGGTGGTATGTAGGCATATCTTCCCGCCGTTTAAACCGGAGCCCATACAACTTGTTGGCCACGTCAAAAGCACCCTGCCGAACGCTGGACAGGCTGAAATACGGTTGTAATTCCGCTTCACTCAATGAAAAGCGCTGCTGGCGGATTTTTTCCGAATAATAACGCCAATCGTAGGGCGCTGCCTGGAAGCCTTGGCCAGCTGCTTCTATTTCCTTTTGGATATCATCCGCTTCCGTCTTCGCTTTGGCAATGGCCGGCACCCATAGATCATCCAGCAGTTTCCTCACGTTAGCCGGGTTCTCGGCCATGGCCTCTTCCAACACGTAATGGGCATGGGTGGGATATCCCAGCAGGTTGGCCTTTTTGAGGCGGAGGTTAGCAATCTCTACCAAAATATCACCGTTATCATTATCGTTGCCATTAGCGCCGCGGTTTTTATAGGCCTCCCAAATCTGTTGGCGTAGTTCGCGGTTGTCCGCATATTGAAGGAACGGCATCACACTTGAATTTGACAGCGTGAATACCCACTTCCCTTCATACCCTTTGGCATCAGCGGTTGCTGCCGCCGCGGCTTTCAGCCCGTCCGAAAGACCTGCGAGTCTATCCTCGTTGTCGACCACCAATTCAAATGCATTTGTTTCCGCCAAGACGTTTTGGCCGAATTGGGTGGTTAATTCGGCGAGTTGTGTGTTGATTTCCCGCAATGCTGTTTTATCGGTATCGCTTAGGTCGGCGCCATTTCGTACAAAGTTCTTGTAACTGCGTTCCAGCAACATTTCCTGCTCGCCATTGAGGTCGAGGCTGTCTCGCTGGTTCCACACTGCTTTGACACGGCCGAAAAGCTGCTCGTTCAATGAGATATTATCACGGTGTGCCGCCAACTTGGGAGCCAATTCGGTATCCAACGCTTTCAGCGTATCGTTGGTAGTGGATGAGCTCAGGTTAGAAAACACGGACGACACGCGCGCAAGGAGCCGCCCGGCATCCTCAAGTGCCAGAATGGTATTTTCGAACGTTGGCGCTTCGGTGATACTCGCGATGGAATCAACTTCGGCACGGTGTTGGCGCAAGGCCTCCTCATATGCCGGCTTGAAATGCTCGCTCTTAATTTGATCGAATGGGGGCACCCCGTTTGGAGTATCATAAACATTCAGGAATGGGTTGCCCGTCGCTTGCTTCGTGTCGTCACACGACACAATGAACGCTGTGGAAATCATCAATAGGGGTAAAATCTGTTTATTATTCATGTTGGTGCATATGGATTGGTGTGCGGCCAAAGATAAGCATTAGGTTTCTTTCAAACCAACGCGGGCTAAGGGACCAGTCGGGCACGCAGTTCGGCCTCGGTCAGTTTCCATTGTTCGCCAGACGCCATATCCTTTAATGAAAACCGTCCCTTAGCAATTTCCTCTTCGCCAATAAGAACCACAAAAGGGATTTTCTTGTGATCGGCGTAAGCGAGTTGTTTTTTCAATTTGGCGGGGGTGGGATAAAGCTCGGAAGGAATGCCCGCAGCGCGCAATTTCTGAAGCATCGGCAGCGCATATAACTCGGCCAACTTATCGAAGTTGCTGATAAGCACTTGTGTAGACTGTACCGTCGATTCGGGGAAAAGCCCCAGTTCTTCCAATACATCGTATATCCGATCGGCCCCGAAAGAAATCCCCACACCGGTAATTCCCTTAAGCCCAAACATGCCGGTGAGGTCATCATACCGGCCGCCCCCCCCGATACTGCCCATGGTTGCCTCATTGGTTTTCACCTCGAAGATACACCCCGTATAATAGTTAAGGCCACGGGCAAGTGTAATATCCAATTCCACGAAGCGGTTAAGCAGGGCGGTATCGCCAGAAAGCTTCTCTACATATCCCAGAACGACTTCAAGCTCATCAATACCGGCAAGACCGGTGGCCGATGCTTGCAGCACATCTTTAAGTTGTTCGATTTTTTCGATGTTGGTGCCCTGCAGCTGGATAATCGGCTGCAGTCTTTCCACGTCTTCCGTGTCAAAACCACGGGCTAGCAATTCATTGTTCACGCCTTCCAAGCCAATCTTATCCAACTTGTCGATGGCGACCGTCATATCGACAATCAGTTCCGGCTTTCCCAGTATCTCTGCGATGCCAGCCAACAGTTTGCGGTTGTTGAGCTTTATGGAAAAGTCCCGCAGCCCAAGCTTGGCCAATGCCTCGTGGTAGATGAGTACGAACTCGGCTTCATTGAGCAAACTATCGGATCCCACGACATCCACATCGCACTGGTAGAATTCGCGGTATCGGCCACGTTGGGGCCGGTCGGCACGCCATACGGGCTGTATCTGAAACCGCTTGAACGGCAACGTCAGTTCATGCTGGTGCATGACCACATAGCGGGCAAAAGGAACGGTAAGGTCATACCGCAGTGCACGTTCCGTGATATGCGGAATGAGCGGGGTGGAGGCACGCGCCTCCAGTAGGTCTGCCGGCGCTTTGGCGAGGTAGTCGCCAGAATTGAGTATTTTAAAGATTAGTTTATCTCCCTCATCACCGTATTTCCCCGTGAGTGTTTGGAGGTTCTCAAAGGAGGGTGTCTGAATCTCCCGATAGCCGTATTTGATAAACACCGATTTAATGGTGTTGAAGATATGATTGCGCTTTTCCATTTCCGCGGGCGAAAAATCACGCGTGCCCTTGGCCAATGAAGGTTTGATTATTGCCATGCGGCAAAGGTAAGGATTGATAGGCTAATTTACCTATCTGCTTGTTTGCTTATTTCCCGATTTGCACGGCAAAGTGCAAAAAGCAAATGGCGAAAAGCAACCATCAAAGCACGTTCAGTGCTTCGCAGGCCTTCTCGGCAGCGATCTTCTCAGCGCTTTTCTTGTTATAGTCGCGCCCGGTACCGTATACTTCGCCATTGACGACCGCCTCGATCGTAAAGATCTTGACACTATCGCCCGCCGCATTCTCCGCTTGGACGAAACAGATTTCCTTGCCGGCCTGCTGGCACCATTCAATCAGCCGGCTCTTGAAATTGGTCTCGGTTTGCTCCAGCAATTGGATATCCACGTGGGGCTTGATGATCCTGTTGATCAGGAAATTTTTCACGAAGGCATATCCTTTGTCCAGGTAGATAGCTCCCACCAAAGCTTCAAATGCATCACCCAATAGCGACCCCTGTTTATTGGGATAATGGACCATGCGGGCATCATATTGGATAAGTTCGCTGAGGCCCAATTTCTTGGAGAGCTGATTTAGATGGGCACGGCTCACAATTTTCGACCGCATTTCGGTAAGGAACCCCTCGTCTTTATAAGGATATTTCTTGAAAAGCAATTCAGCCACCACCGACCCCAATACCGCATCGCCCAAAAATTCTAGCCGTTCGTTGCTGTTTTTGGTGCCGTCTTTGATGGGCACCGCTACGGACTTGTGACGGAAAGCCAGCTGGTAGAGATGCAGGTTGCCCGGAACAAAGCCAAGCATGTTCTTCAGCGCCCTCACATAGCGGCGATTGGGTGAAAAATGCAGTTTGTAAATCTTCGAAACAGGCATCTGGTTACTAACTGAAAAACACGCAAAAAGGAACCCTCGTTCGCGTGGAATGCCTTAATTACCCTTCGTATTTCTTGAAAATGACCGTGGCGTTGTGACCACCAAAGCCAAAAGTATTGCTCATGGCCGCATTCACGGTCCGCTTCTGCGCTTTATTGAATGTGAAGTTTAATTTCGGATCAAGATTCGGGTCGTCTGTGAAGTGATTGATCGTAGGCGGTACGATGTCGTTCCGGACGGCAAGAATAGAAGCGATAGACTCCACGGCGCCGGCAGCGCCTAAGAGATGGCCTGTCATCGATTTCGTTGAGCTGATATTCAACCCATATGCGTGTTGGCCAAACAGCTCCAAGATGGCCATGATTTCGCTAGGGTCGCCTACCGGCGTAGAGGTGCCATGCACGTTGATGTAATCGATGGCATCCTTGGTAAGTTTGGCGTCCGCAAGTGCATTGCCCATGGCGAGCCGAGCACCAAGGCCTTCCGGGTGCGACGCAGTAATGTGATAAGCATCGGCACTCATGCCCGCTCCGACGAGTTCGGCATAAATCTTCGCTCCCCGGGCCTGGGCATGTTCCAAGCTTTCCAACACGATGGCTGCACCGCCTTCTCCAGCCACAAACCCATCCCGGTCCTTATCGAAAGGCCGCGATGCCGTTTGGGGGTCGTCGTTACGGGTGGATAGCGCATGCATGGCATTAAACCCTCCGATGCCCGCTTCGTTGATGATGGCTTCCGAGCCCCCGCTGATAATGATATCGGCATATCCGGTACGGATATAATTCAGGGAATCGATCAATGCATGGGTAGATGACGCACATGCGGATACGGTTGAGAAATTCGGCCCCCGCAGCCCGTGCCGCATGGAAATATGGCCGGGTGCGATGTCCAAAATCATCTTCGGAATAAAAAACGGGTTGAAACGGGGCGTTCCATCACCGCCTGCAAAGCTGGTTACCTCATCCAAAAAAGTCTTAAGGCCCCCAATACCCGATCCCCATATCACACCGATACGGTTGGTATCTAGTTTATCGAATGCCAGCGATGCGTCAGCAATCGCTTCATCCGTAACAGCCAATGCATAATGTACAAATGGATCTACTTTCCGGGCCTCTTTGCGCTCCATGAAATCCTCGGCGTTGAACCCCTTCACCTCACAAGCAAAACGCGTCTTGAATTTCGACGCGTCAAACTTAGTGATTGGAGCAGCGCCGCTTACTCCTTTGATCAGGCTGTCCCAAAATTCGGGGACAGTATTCCCAATCGGAGTAAGCGCACCTAACCCTGTTACTACTACTCTTTTAAGCTCCATTTATAACGATTGGCCTAATGAATTTAGTTAGTTAACGTTTTTTTCTAAATAAGCGATTGCTTGTCCTACCGTGCTAATGGTCTCAGCTTGGTCATCGGGAATGGCAACGTTGAATTCCTTTTCGAATTCCATGATCAACTCCACGGTGTCGAGTGAGTCGGCGCCCAAATCGTTGGTGAATGAAGCTTCCGGGGTCACTTCGTTTTCGTCTACACCTAGCTTTTCAACGATGATTGCTTTAACTCTTGATGCGATATCAGACATGATTCTATAGTTTAATTGTTTAATAAATCTGTGCAAAGAAAAATAAATTTCGGCAAATAGTAAAACATATTTGATTTTTGGGGCATTATTCAGGTTTTTGCCGCAAACTGAATTAGCGTTTTTATATCAGCGATTTAGCGTAAATTTTAGTTCGCCCGTTTAACCTCGGTTAATTATCCTTGAGACTGTTTGTGCCTTCCCTTCCTTACCTGCATGGTAAATGCGCGGTCAGTCGTTTTTGTTTTTGTAGATTTTGCTATATCATTCATATTTTAGTGGCAGCAAAGAACCGGGCCTGCGAGCCCACAAAGTAAACCGATCAATTTGCGATGATGCAAGCAAATTTATCTAAGTTTGCGCTGAATATAGAAAAATACTTTGAATAAAGTCACATTAAAATACGAATTGGACCTCGATTTCGTATTGGTTGCCATTACGTCATCACTCAGGGACTACCGGTTGTGCCATTTTATCAATAAGGCGACAGGACTTAAACTGTGCAAAATGGCCGACTATGAAATCGGGATGCCTCCGCCCGTTGGACGGGCATGCTTCAGCAGGTATGCCGATGTCGACGAGGTCAACGAGACTGAATATTACCTCTTGGCCAACAAGGGGTTGGATGGGGGGATATTGGTGCCGGAAATGCGCCATTCCGATTATTTCCTGCTCATCAAACACTTCATCGACGACGATGACCTCACCGAACTGTTGGACCATATCGTTGCGATAGCCGATGTGGTTGCGGCAAGTGAAATCTCGCCAGAAAAATTGAAATCCAAAGAAAATCTGATATTTTAGTGCCATATTTACGCTATAAAATGGTCTCTTAGCGGTAACATAGAGACCGGTAAATTCTTTCATTGCATGTAAAAGAATTTATCTAAGTTTGCCGAAGTATATCAAAGTGTATCCATCACACCATATTAGAAGACAAACAAATCGAACGGTTGCCCGCACAAGGCACGCGTATAAAGACACATTAACACTGCAATAAATGGAAAAGGTTCAAAAGCGAACTAAAATCGTGGCCACATTGGGCCCAGCATCAGCAAAGAAGGAAATATTAACCAGCCTCATTGCCAAGGGGGTGGATGTTTGTCGGCTTAATTTTTCGCACGGTAGCCAGGAAGACCACCTCGCGGTCATCAACACCATACGGGAAATCAACAGCGAGTACAACATGAATATCGGAATTTTGGCGGATCTCCAAGGCCCTAAAATCCGGATAGGCAAGATGAAAGAAGGTGGCGCGGTACTCTTAAACGGGGCTCAGGTTGAAATCACCACCCACGAACTGGTGGGGGATGAGAGCCGTATTTACATCACTTACCCCGAATTCCCGAAAGATGTAAACGAGAATGAAATCATCTTGCTTGACGACGGTAAAATCCAACTGCGCGTGTTGCGCAGCAACCTGAAGGATACGGTGTGGTGCGAGGTCGTACACGGCGGCGTGCTTACCTCGCGCAAAGGGGTGAACTTGCCGAACACCAAAGTATCCATACCAAGCCTTACCGAAGAGGACCTCGACAACCTACATTTCGTGCTTCAATACGATGTGGAGTGGATCGGCATGTCTTTCGTGCGGAATGCGGAAGATATCGTGCGGCTAAAAGAGGTTATCAGGGAAGCAGGGAGGTCGTCGCAGGTAATCGCGAAAATAGAAAAGCCCGAAGCCATCGATAACATCGACGCCATCATCGAAGTGACAGACGGCATCATGGTAGCACGGGGCGACCTCGGCGTGGAAATGCCCATGGAAGACGTTCCCGTACTACAGAAAATGATCGTTAAAAAATGCCGCAACGCCTCCAAACCGGTTATTATCGCTACCCAGATGCTGGAGAGCATGATTACCACACCCCGCCCTACGCGGGCTGAGGTAAACGATGTGGCCAACTCGGTGCTCGACGGTGCCGATGCCGTCATGTTGAGCGGCGAAACATCTGTTGGCGAGTTTCCCGAAATCGTCATCGAGACCATGAGCAAGATCATTGTGCATGTGGAACGGACATCGTACCCCTATTACAGCTCAAAGAACACACCACACGACGATGAGTCGGTCATCCCCGATGCCATCTGCGGCTCGTCCGTTTACCTGGCAGAGAAAACCAGTGCCTGCGCCATCGTGGCCATGACGTATTCGGGCTATACCGCCTTTGAAATATCGAGCTATCGACCCAATGCGGACATCTACATTTTTACAGGCAACCGTGCGCTGCTCAATACGTTGACACTCCTGTGGGGGGTGAAGACATTCTACTATGACAAGTTTGAAAGCACAGATGGCAGTATCCATGACGTCAACACGCTGCTGAAATCGAAAAAGCTCGTGCAGCCGGGGCAAATCGTTATCAATACAGCGTCTACCCCGCTCCACAAAAAGGGAAAGACAAATACAATCAAGGTAACCGAAATGGAATAACGGATGGATATCCACGAGGTTACAGACCGAATGACCACCAAAGCGCTCGCTTGGTGGTATCGCCTTACCAACCATGATAAGGCAGCCGTCTTGCAAGTCAAGATGGAGCAATTGACGTACCTCACCGCCCAGGACCTGCTCAATCTATATGGGGTAGCCCGGGAAGTGGAAGAGGCGCGGGTGGCCGGCTTATTCATCGAAGCCGGCTGTGCGCTCGGGGGATCGGCCATCGCACTCGGCAAGGCAAAGGCCACCGCCCGCGAACTCCGCTTATATGATGCGTTCGACATGATTCCGCCCCCGTCAGACAAAGACGACGCTGATGTGCACGCCCGATACGAAGAAATAAAAAGCGGTAAATCAAAGGGAATTGGTGGCGACACCTATTATGGATATACGGAAAACCTACAGGAGGTGGTCGCCGACAACTTGGCTAAACATGGGCTTCCACACCAAGAAAACAACATCAAGCTGATTAAGGGATATTTCGAAGATACGCTCTACATTACCCAACCGGTAGCTTTGGCCCACATCGATTGCGATTGGTATGCATCGGTAATGAGCTGCCTGATCCAAATCGAACCCCACCTTTCGCCGGGGGGGAAACTCCTATTCGATGACTATTACGATTGGTCCGGCTGCCGCCATGCGGTAGATGAATATTTCAACGATAAAACCGGATACACCTTTCTCCAGGTGGGCCGCAAGCTCCACGTGACCAAAACGGGGCGCTAGGACCACTCGGCTCCGAGGGTCTACTCCTTTGGCTTCCGGTTTTCCAGGGTATCCCTTGGCTTATAGCGTTCGCGGAGGAGGCTGTCGGGCTTAATATTACCCGCGCTGTCCGGTCTTACGTTAATGATCCGTTCAGCAGGTTTGCCTTGGTAAACATTGGGCATGGGCACACAATTGTCGCCTTGGTATGCGTTCGGCATGGCTATCGCATAGTCACCCTGGTATACGTTCGGCATCGGAGAGGTGTCGAACATCCGCTCGCCGGGGCGCTGAAGCTGCCGCTTCGAGCGCACGGGGCCCACCAACACCTGGGCTTCGGGCTTTTCCAAACGTAAACTATCGTTACCATCGCGCTCTTGTTGGGCCAGCCCAATCGCAGGCGAACTAAAAAGAACGATTAAAAAAATACAGAGCCTGTTCATAACCCTAGTAAATTGGTACATTCAAAAGTAGCGAAAAATAACCGCTCCGCGCGTAATGCACCATGTTAAAATTTGTTAAAAGCTACCGTTTGCTGCGCAGCTTGTGTATTTTTGTAAGGAATGAAGCACAAAAAAAGCATTGGACTGATCATCGGCTTGATGACCTTGGCCCTTTTGGGGGTGGTAGCCATGCAATATTTTTTCATCCGCCAATCCTACGTGCTGAAAGCCCAGCTTTTTGATGAATCTGTAAAAGCCGCACTCAATGCGGTGGCCTCCAAGGCGGAGAAGCGCGAAGTGATGCAACTTGCCGCTGCGCAACGCAAAAACAAGGAAAGGGCCGAGCGTGAGCAACGAAAGCTCGAAGAACAGCTCCGGCTGAAAACGGAAATCGAACAGCTGCGCCAAAAACAAGCAGAATTGCGCTTGGCATTCCTAAAGCAGGAGGAGGAACTGAATCAAAAATTCCCCATCGTTATACCCATTGAAAATAACGATTTTTATGAAACGTACATCAATAATCCATTTCATCAGAACCTCGTATCGGTAAGCTATCAGTCAAACATTGTCATAGACAATGGATTCCAGCGGAACGACAACTCCATCGGACTCGCCGCCACCCGAAGGGTACCAACCATTAAGGCAAAAGACGACAGTGTGCGCTACTTCATCCCGATGGGACCTGATGAGTTCAACACCACGCGGCTCAAATACGCTATAAAGGCATTTCCCCCCCGGCAAGACCTCAAGATGGATCGTGAGATTGCCCGCAAGGAACGGGAACTGCAGTTATTGCAAGCTAACACGTTGATGGACACCATTGCCATCATAAGTGGCAAGAATCCCATGATGGTACAGGGTTTTGAGGCGGAGATGGAGCTATACAAGCGTCCCCTCAGTGAGCGCATCAACGTGGGGTACATCCGGTCAGAACTCGAAAAAGAACTGGTTGTCAGAGACATCGAGTCGCCATTCGATTTGATAATCAAAGACCGCAACACCACGCTTTATGCATCTTTCGCCAACTTGTCGGAGGCAGAAGAAGCGGATCCGCAGAGTCTATACACCACCGAGCTCTTCCGGGCGGATAACCACAATTCGTCTGGCCGCCTTGCGGTATATTTCCCGAACAAAGACAACCTGTTGATGGGAAACATGACCGTGATGCTATTTTCGTCGGTGACGCTGTTGCTGGTATTGGTCGGAAGCTTTACCTACACCATTTTCACCATGCTCCGCCAGAAAAAAATATCGGAGATGAAGACAGACTTCATCAATAATATGACGCACGAGTTCAAGACGCCGGTAGCCACCATCATGATTGCCAGCGAATCACTCAGAGACGCGGAAATCGCGGCCGACCAACAGCGCGCCACTCGACTGGCCAACATTATCTACGATGAAAACGTACGCTTGGGCAACCACATCGAGCGCGTACTCAATATTGCCCGCCTCGAGAAAGACAACCTAAAGCTGGAACACCGGCCCGTAGATATCAACGACTTGGCACAGGCTGTGGTGGATAGCATGGAGCTGCAGCTGCTTAAACATGGAGCCAAGGTAAACACGCACCTCGACGCGACAGAGGCCGTTGTATCGGGCGACGAGCTACACCTGTCCAATGTGCTGTTCAACCTCTTGGACAATGCCATAAAATACAGTAACGAAAATCCAGATATCATCATCAGGACCAAAAGCAACGGCAAGCACATACACATTACGGTGGCCGATAAAGGCATCGGCATGAGCCGCGACCAACTGTCGAAGATCTTCGACCAATTCTACCGTATCCCAACCGGAAACCGCCACGACGTAAAAGGCTTCGGCCTGGGGCTTAGCTATGTCAACGATATCGTAAAGCGTTTGGATGGGAAAATACATGTACGGAGCGAAAAAGACAAAGGCACCACATTTGAAATTACATTACCGCTCGAACGATAGGGAGACCCACCATTATGCAAAAGATTCTACTGGCTGAAGACGACCCCAACCTGGGCGATATCTTGAAAGATTACCTGGAACTGAAGGGCAAATTCGAAGTTACGCTCTGCAAGGATGGCGACGAAGCGCTGCGACAATTCAATAAAGAGACTTTCGACCTTTGCATACTCGACGTGATGATGCCACGCAAGGATGGCTTCACACTAGGCAAAGAAATACGCAAAACCAACACAGACATACCCATCATCTTCGCTACGGCCAAAGGAATGATGGAAGACAAAACCGAGGCCTTCGGACTAGGGGGCGACGATTATATTACCAAACCGTTTCGCGTGGAAGAACTCCTGTTGCGCATCCAGGCCTTGCTCAAGCGGGCGACGCGTGAGAAACAGGAAGAAACATATGCCGACCAATTCGACATCGGGAAATACCATTTCGACTACGTGTCGCAACAAATCAGCTATGGGGAACAACAGCAAAAACTATCAACCAAAGAAGCTGAATTGCTCCGCCTGCTCTGCATTAAGAAAAACGACGTGTTGACGCGCGAGGAAGCTTTGTTGAAAATCTGGCACGACGACAACTACTTCAACGGACGCAGCATGGATGTCTTCCTGAGTAAATTGCGCAAGTACCTGCGCGACGACTCCAACGTGGAAATCGTCAACGTGCACGGCAAGGGATATAAACTCCTAGTAAGTTAGTAGACCATCTGTAAAAATATTTGTGGTTTCCATAATTTATCCCGACCTTAGCGGCCGCTTATGGAGAAAGGCAGAGGGAATGGACCCTGTGAAGCCTTAGCAACCTGTCTACAGACAAGGTGCTAAATTCTACTCTCCCCCACTAAAAAGCGGGGGTAGGGAAAAATAAGCAGACACAACTGACCCTTGTGCCGTCTCCCCAAAGCATCCAGAAAAGACTTCTCATTCCACAGTGGAAGGAGGTTTTTGCGTTGTACATTCATTTATTTATACAATATCATGTTAAAAACCAACAATTTGGGTTACCCGCGTATCGGTGCCCTTCGGGAGCTGAAAAAGGCCAACGAAGCCTACTGGGCAAAAAAGATTAACCAGCAGGAGTTGCTGGAGGCCGCGCGCACCATTCGCGAAGGAAATTGGAAAACCCAACAGGAGGCCGGCATCGCCCTCATCCCTTCCAACGATTTTTCGTTCTATGATCAGGTGCTGGACCTCACGCTTACCGTAGGTGCCATCCCCGCCCGCTACGCAGGCTTCACCGTTGAAGGTGCCTCTTCTTACAACCTCGACTTATATTTCGCCATGGCACGTGGTTTCCAGCAGGGTGGACTCGACGTAACCGCCATGGAAATGACCAAATGGTTCGACACCAATTACCACTACATCGTGCCGGAGTTTGTGAAGGACCAGCAGTTCAGCCTCACTTCCGAGAAGGTAGTAAATGAATTTAACGAAGCCAAGCAATTGGGCATCACCACCAAGCCGGTGCTACTGGGCCCCATCACCTACCTATTGCTGGGTAAAGAAAAAGAAGCCGGCTTCGATCGGATCGACCTTATTGACCGCCTGCTGCCCGTTTATGAAGAAATATTGGGCAAGCTCGCCGCGGCAGGTGCCGAGTGGGTGCAGTTTGACGAGCCTTTCCTCGCATTGGACATCGACGACAAAACCCGCGCACTTTACCAAACGGTTTACAGCCGCCTCGCCGCTGCCGCAAAAGGCACCAAACTCGTTGTGGCCACTTACTTCGAATCGCTGCGCGAGAATGCAGGAACGGCATTGAACCTACCCGTACAGGCATTGCACATCGACCTCGTACGTGGTGAAAACCAGCTCGACGAGCTTTTGGGCAGCGTACCTGCCGGCCTTACCCTTTCGCTCGGTGTGGTGGATGGCCGCAACATCTGGAAAAACGACTACGAGGCGTCCCTCAAAAAAATCAAACAGGCTGTTGATGCATTAGGTGCCGACCGCGTATGGGTTGCACCATCCAGCTCGCTGCTGCACGTCCCGTTCGACCTCGATCTGGAAACCAACGAACAATCGCTTCCGGCGGAAGTTAAAAACTGGCTCGCTTTTGCCAAGCAAAAGCTTACCGAGGTGACCGACCTGGCCGCGCTGGCGACCGGCGATGCGGACAGCGCCGTTACTTCGCGCTTCGAGGCCAACAAAGCTGCTCAACAAAGCCGCCGCACCTCTGCACTCATCCATCGCGACGATGTGAAAACGCGTGTAAAGAATATTACAGACGACGATGCCAAGCGGACCAGCCCCTTTGCCGACCGTAAGACCAAGCAACAGGCGAAGTTCAACCTGCCTGCCTTTGCCACCACCACGATCGGCTCGTTCCCGCAGACCAGAGACGTGCGCAAATGGCGTGCTGACCTCAAAAAGGGAGCCATCAGCCAAGCGGAGTACGACAAGCTTATCGCCGAAGAAACCGAGCGGACCATCCGCCTGCAAGAGGACCTCGACATCGACGTACTGGTACACGGCGAATTTGAGCGCAACGACATGGTCGAATACTTCGGCGAACAACTATCGGGCTATGCCTTCACCAAAAATGGCTGGGTACAGTCATACGGTTCACGCTGTGTGAAACCCCCCGTTATCTATGGTGACGTTTCCCGTCCGAATGACATGACCGTTTATTGGTCAGCCTACGCACAAACCCTTACCAATCGCCCCGTAAAAGGGATGCTTACGGGTCCGGTGACCATTTTGCAATGGTCATTCGTGCGCAATGACCAGCCACGGTCTGAAACCACCTATCAAATTGCCCTGGCTATTTTGGATGAGGTGCAGGCATTGGAAAAAGCCGGTATCAAAATCATCCAGATCGACGAGCCGGCTATCCGCGAGGGCCTGCCCCTCCGCAAGGCCGACCACAAGGCGTACCTCGATTGGGCCGTGCGTGCATTCCGTGTGTCGTCCTCAAACGTAGAAGACGATACGCAGATACATACCCACATGTGCTACTCGGAGTTCAACGACATCATCGAGCATATCGCTGCCATGGATGCCGACGTAATCACCATCGAGACATCGCGTTCGCAGATGGAGTTGCTCGATGCCTTTGCCGACTTCAACTACCCGAACGACATAGGCCCCGGTGTTTACGACATCCACTCACCGCGCGTACCAAGCAAGGAAGAGATGGTGAAACTGCTTGAAAAAGCAAAAGCCGTTATCCCTGCCGGACAGCTTTGGGTTAACCCTGACTGCGGCCTGAAAACCCGCGCTTGGCCCGAAACGAAAGCCGCGCTGGAATCCATGGTTGAAGCTGCGAAGACACTACGCGGCGTGGCTGCAACGGTGTAGCCACATCCATCCATGTTATTTCGAGCCCCGTTGCTATCAGGCAGCGGGGTTTTTTAATGCAATGGGGCTTTCCACACCATTTTATGGATATTGAAATCTCGGCCGAACGCATGTACCACCGTATGGCCATGCTGTTGGAAAACAAAACCTACTTTCTCGTAGCAGCGTTTCGCGGCTACATTTTCATCCCATACATTGAGATCCACGGTGTCACAACCATATAAGCGTACGCATTCCCCTACCAAGGCCGTAACGAACCGATGCCCTAAACCTTTGCCGCGTGTGGAGGGGTCCCCGATCAGGATACGGCCCAAGCGCGGCCAGCCGCAGTCTTGTGGAATGATTTCGCCGAAAGCGACAGGAACGGCATCAAGTAGCCCTACATATTGTGGCCTATCGGGGTGCTCGTTTCTGTATTCCATCAGTTGGTCAACGTTTAAGGGGAACTGGAAATGACCGCCCGAATACTGGAACAGCAACTCTGGAGAAGTGACCCACCGCTGCAGAAAAACAAAATCTGCCGGTTCAAAATTTCGAATTTCCAATTATGCCTCCTTGTCTAACGTTTGGAAGGCAATAATACACATTCCAACATAATCGACAGAGACCAAAATTTCCGTGGCACCTAATTACATAATGCAGCCTGGTGCTTCCTGCCGAAGGCACCTACTCATTATCAGCTTATGGAATAACGAAATAAACGTCATCAATAAACTAAAGTCCGTTTCCTGCGCGGCCAGCTGCTCCGCAATACGTTAGACCTATTCTTTATCTTCACGCCGGAGAAACAGCGGCGCTCAAATTTATCCCTCCATTAAATGGCGCAAGTATACAGCCGGGTTGTCCAAAAATGATTTGGTTAACTGATCGTGCTCCGTTTCTTGGTAAACCGTTTCTTTGATCCCATCCGTATCAAATTGATAGATCACAGCCCCGGGGTAACAAATAAGCATGGGTGAATGCGTGGCAATGATGAACTGTGCCCGCCCGCTATAGGTTAGCCGTTGGATTACAGCGATAAAGGCTAGCATGCGATGTAATACGCAGCTATATGCTATAACCTTCTGAAAGGGCATATAAAACTATGGAGTGATTACGGCCAAAACCTTATCTTTGCCCGATGCGGTTTGATATCATTACGGTACTGCCTGGCTTACTGGAAAGTCCCTTCGCACATTCCATCCTGCAACGTGCACAGAAAAAAGGGCTTTGTGAAATCACCGTGCACAACCTGCGCGACTATGCCGACAACAAGCATCGAAGTGTAGACGACTACCCCTATGGCGGCGGCAGCGGTATGGTGATGCAGGTGGAACCTTTTGCAAAATGCATCGAGAAGCTACAGACAGAGCGACCATACGACGAAGTGGTTTTCATGACGCCGGACGGCGAAACCCTCAACCAGTCCATCGCCAACAATCTCTCTACCAAAGGCAACCTCCTCATCCTTTGTGGGCACTATAAGGGTATCGACCAACGTATCCGTGACATCTTCGTAACGCGCGAAATCTCCATCGGCGACTATGTGCTTTCGGGTGGGGAATTGCCCGCCGCCGTGCTCGTGGACGCTGTGGCGAGGCTCATACCCGGCGTACTGTCGGACGAGACTTCGGCACTCTCCGACTCATTTCAAGGAGGGCTGCTGGATGCGCCGATTTATACCCGCCCGGCAGACTGGCGCGGGCATAAAGTGCCCGAGGTACTGCTCAGCGGCAATGAAGCGGCGATAAACCGATGGCGCGATGAGCAGGCATTGGCCCGTACCGAAACCCGGCGACCGGACCTGCTGGATGATTAAGTGGACAACAAAAGGCAAATACCCTCAAAATAAAATTTGTTTCGTTAATTTTTTTTATATTTTTGCTCCGTATGATTATGAATAAGTTCCACATTGGATTATGGTGGTGTCATGGCGTAAATAACGTCGGGTCAGAAGGAACGATAATATATTCCTAATCAGCCAAGGCTTTAGAATATTCGGCCCGACGTTTTGAAGAATCCGTCGGGTTTTTTTGTGTGATTAAGTTAATGAATATGGCATACCGATTTAAAACGGCTTACAAACAGTTGCTGGCCGATACCACGACGCCGGTGAGTACGTACCTGCGATTACGCGATGTGTTTCCGAACAGTCTGCTGCTGGAAAGTTCCGACTACCACAGCCGCGAAAATAACATGAGCTACATTTGTTGCCAACCGATTGCGGGTATACAACTCGACCGCGATGCGCTCGAAATCCAATACCCTGGGCTTCCCGCGGCCCGGAAACCGGCCGCGGAAATCAACCTCCGTGAAGAGGTGTCGGCCTTCAGAAGTGCCTTTACCGACAACGGCGGAGGCGAATTCAACTTCATTTCCAATGGCCTTTTTGGCTTCTTTACGTTTGATACGGTAACGCATTTCGAAGACATCCGGTTGGAAACGCCGCCAGACCCCCAGCGGGACATCCCCTTTATGCAATACCATATTTATAGGTATGTAATTGCCATAGACCATTTTCGAAACCAACTTTTCATTTTCGAACACCAGTTGAAAGACGACGACAGTCCATCAGGACTTGAAAAAATCCAGTACCTCATCCAGAACAAAAACTTCCCGGAGTATCGGTTCTCGCTCAATGGCGATGAATCATCGAACATGGGCGATGTAGACTTTAAAACACTGGTGGAAAAGATGAAAACCCATATTTTCCGTGGCGATGTGTTCCAGATTGTCCCATCGCGGGGATTCTCGCGCCCGTTCCTAGGCGACGAATTCAATGTATACCGTACATTGCGCTCCATCAACCCGTCGCCCTACCTGTTTTACTTCGACTATGGCGATTTCAAGCTTTTCGGCTCATCGCCGGAGGCCCAGTTGACGATCCGCAACCGCGAGGCGACCATTTATCCCATTGCGGGCACTTTCAAGCGTAGCGGGAACCAACAGCAGGACGAAAAAATAGCAGAAGCCCTGAAGGAAGACCCCAAAGAGAGTGCGGAGCATGTGATGCTCGTTGACCTGGCGCGCAACGACCTGAGCAGGCATTGCGAAGATGTGCACGTAAAAACCTACAAAGAAGCGCAGTACTACTCACATATTATCCACTTGGTTTCCAAGGTCTGTGGTTCGCTACGCGACGGGGTGAACTCATTCGACGTGGTGGGCGACACATTTCCAGCGGGTACACTCAGTGGTGCACCCAAACACATGGCCATGCAACTCATCGATCGGTATGAAAACCATCAGCGGGGGTTTTACAGCGGGGCCATTGGCTACATGGGGTTCAACGATGATTTCAACCACGCCATCATGATCCGCTCGTTCATGAGCAGGAACAACACCTTACACTACCAAGCGGGAGCGGGCATCGTCGCCGACTCCGACCCCGAAAAGGAACTTCAGGAAGTAAACAACAAAATCGCCGCCTTGCGTAAGGCAATGGAACTGGCACAGGATATTTGATAGTAATACCATGGACACCGTTCAAAAGCAATCACCCCGGATACTGGTGATCGACAATTATGATTCATTCACGTTCAATCTAGTGCACCTACTGCACGAATGCGGGTACGGCGCTACCGTATGGCGCAACGATAAGTTTGCCCTGGAAGAGGTGGCCAGCTTCGACAAAATCCTGCTGTCGCCCGGCCCAGGCGTCCCCAGCGAAGCCGGCCTGCTTTTGGATGTCATCCGCCGATACGGGTCTATAAAAAGCATCCTGGGCATCTGCCTCGGCCAACAAGCGATTGCTGAGGTCTATGGGGGTACCCTGTACAACCTCAGCAGGCCAGTGCACGGCACCGCAACGCCACTGTTCATTAAGGTGGATGATGAACCCATCTTCCACGGGTTGCCGCAATCCTTTCCCGTAGGGCGATACCACTCGTGGGCCGTGGCCCACGAAGGATTTCCCGATGTGTTACGCATAACCGCCGAAGATGAACACGGCGTAATCATGGCCTTGGCCCACAAAACACTCGACGTAAAGGGGCTGCAATTCCACCCCGAGTCGGTACTTACGCAACATGGCAAAGCCATGATTGCAAACTGGCTAGCCCCCACCGCCGAATGTGCGCCTCCAGCCTCCGGGCACCCATCATCGCTTACCCACAACCCCTCTCAGATTATCGGATAATGACTATTTTAGATAAAATAATCGCTAAGAAAACCGTTGAGGTGGAACAGGCAAAAGCCACTATCCCCCTTGCCATATTGGAACAAAAGCCGCTCTTCAGGCGTTCGTGCCTTTCCTTGCGTGATGCCATGCATGATCCGGAGAAGAACGGAATCATCGCCGAGTATAAACGGGCGTCGCCTTCGAAAGGAATAATAAATGATCGGGTAGCGGTAGCCGCGGTAGCGGGCGGCTATCAGGCAGCCGGCGTGTCTGCCGTGTCTGTATTGACAGACCAGCCCTTTTTTAAGGGTAGCCTGGGTGACCTCCTCGCTGCCCGCACGGCATTAACGATACCACTGCTCCGTAAGGAGTTCATCATAGATGAGTACCAGCTAGTGGAAGCAAAGGCCTATGGAGCGGATATCATCCTATTGATTGCGGCTGTGCTAGATACAAAGCGGATTAAGGCCTTGTCCGAGTCAGCAAAATCCCTGGGATTAAACGTATTGCTGGAAGTGCACAACCGTCAGGAACTGGATCGCAGTATGATGGACAGTGTAGATGCCATCGGTGTAAATAACCGTAACCTGAACGACTTCTCGGTTTCGCTCGACCATTCGTTGGAATTGGTGGATTTGATTCCCGAAAGATTCGTCAAGGTCTCCGAAAGCGGTATCAGCCATCCGGACACCATCCGTCAGTTACGGGTAGTTGGTTTCGAAGGGTTTCTCATCGGCGAGAACTTCATGAAGACCGCCGACCCCACAAAAGCAATCAAGGAATTCGTGAAAAACATCTAAGACCCCCGCCAAAGCCGATTATAAACGGATATATCCGGATATATCCGTTTATCATACGGCTATTTCCCTTTGGAGCTCCACCTTTGCTTTGTCGATGGTTAGCAATGCCATCGGTCGTTAATCGATTGTTTCACTATTTATTTTCTAAGCATCATGGCTTCATTAAAAAACAGCGTTAGGCTAACCGGGTTTTTAGGACGGGATCCCGAAATGAAAACACTCAATGAAAACACGAACCTTGCCCGGGTATCGTTGGCTACCAATGAACGGTACCGCAACGAACACGGCGAATGGGCTACCAATACGCAATGGCATAACCTCGTGTTTTGGGGGCGCCAGGCCGCCTTCGCCGAAAAAGCATTGACCAAGGGTTCCGAAATTGCCATTGAGGGCAAGCTGGTAAACCGCCAATATGTCGACAACGACGGCGTAACCCGTTATGTTACCGAAGTAAACGTGAAAGAAGTGCTTCAGCTTAGCCGCAAGCCGGCGTAACAAGCCTTCTGCCGGGGTGCACAAGGCCAGCTTTGTGCACCCATTGGTCCTCTTTGTCGGGAAATTGACTTTTACCCGCTTTTTTCCTTAGCTTTGCGGCAAAAGTTAATGCTGGTTTATGGCAAAAAACACCGCTCTTACTGATGTACATATAGCCTTAGGTGCCAAAATGGTTCCTTTCGCAGGCTTTAATATGCCGGTCCAATACTCCGGTATCAACGATGAGCATGAGACCGTCCGGAACGGCGTCGGGGTATTCGACGTGAGTCACATGGGTGAATTTATCCTCAAAGGCGACGGTGCGCTCGACCTGATCCAAAAAATCAGTGCCAACGATGCGTCCCGGCTGACGGATGGGAAGGTCCAATACGCCTATATACCCAATGAAACCGGTGGCATAGTTGATGACTTCCTTATATATCGGATCGATGAAAAAACCTATTTCCTCGTTGTAAACGCCTCAAACATCCAGAAAGATTGGGATTGGATCTCCAAATACAATACCGCCGGCGTAACCATGAAAAATATTTCTGACGAGACGTCTCTCTTTGCCGTCCAAGGCCCCAAATCAGCAGATGTGCTCGATGGTCTTACCGATATGGACTTAGCAACCATGAGCTATTACACGTTCGCCAAAGGTACCTTTGCGGGGATAGACAATGTACTGGTATCGGCCACCGGTTATACCGGAGCAGGCGGGTTTGAGGTTTACGTGGCCAACAAAGACGCAAAAAAGGTTTGGGACGCGATTTTCGAAGCCGGCGCAGCATACGGCATCAAGCCCATCGGCCTTGGGGCTCGCGATACGCTACGATTGGAAATGGGCTTCTGCCTCTATGGCAACGATATCGACGATACCACCTCCCCACTGGAGGCCGGGCTAGGTTGGGTTACCAAGTTCACGAAAGACTTCGTCAACGCTGATGGACTGAGGAAGCAGAAGGAAGCGGGATTGAGAAACAAGCTCGTGGGATTCGAGATGATTGATCGTGGAATACCGCGGCAGGGATACAATATCCTGGATGGCGACGGCAATATCATCGGCCGGGTTACTTCGGGTACGCAATCGCCTACCCTCAAGCAATCCATCGGGCTGGGTTATGTAGCCGTGGACCATGCCAAGGAAGGAACGGAGATATACATCGAAATACGCAACAACCAGGTGAAAGCGGTGGTTGTAAAACCTCCATTTGTAAAGTAGTAACAACAGCGGATGACCTTAAAAAGCGTGAATGTATGCCTAAGCCCCGCCTTACTGCCATTTTATGAGCTGGATAATACGACAGCGGTAGTAATCGATATCTTCAGGGCTTCATCTTCCATGTGTTACGGACTAGCAAACGGTGCGCACTCGATTATCCCTGTTGCCGAAATAGACGAATGCTTGGCCTATAAAGGCAAAGGTTATCTGCTAGCGGCCGAACGAGACGGTGCGGTGGTAGAAGGGTTTGACTTTGGCAATTCGCCCTTTTCGTATACCCCGGAAAAAGTGGCCGGGAGAACGGTTGTACTGACAACCACAAACGGTACCCGGGCCATCCAACATTGCAAAAGGGCAAAAACGGTGGTGATGGGCTCCTTCCTGAATATCAGTGCCCTAACCCAATGGTTGAAAAACCAAGATGGCCATGTGCTATTGGTTTGTGCTGGATGGAAAAATCACATGTGTTTGGAAGATACCATTTTTGCCGGTGCCGTGGTCGATCGGCTCCAAGCTGCCGAAGTAACCATGGACGACGCCGCATATGCCGCCCAGCATCTTTACCATAGCGCCCGGGAAGATCTTGCAACGTTCCTAGCAGAAGCCTCACACAGCAAACGTATGAAGCACCTCCACATTGAAAAAGATATTGCCTTTTGCCTGCAGGAAGATGTCGTGGCAGCCATACCCGTGCTGAAAAACGGCGAGTTGGTTTGCTTATCCGAGTGTGTTCCTATAGCTCAATAAGGTCATTTATTCTTTTCCTGCGTGAATTGTCTGACGAGCTTCAACAACCGGTACTTCAAATAGGCAAGCACCAATAAAATGGCTACAGAGATAGCGAGTATCAGATACTTCGACCCGTTATCGTCACTGCTATAAGCTGCAATTGTGGCGAACGACATCAAAATCAATCCGATATTCAACATCACGTTATAAAAGAAATATCGCTTCATAGCAGGCAAGTAGCCACAAAATCAATACACCTCCATATCAGGGTCGAACGCATCACGCCATGCCAATATTCCACCCGCTAAGTTGTAAAGGTTGTCAAATCCTTCCCGTTCAAGCAGCATGACGGCTTGGGCACTCCGCTTGCCGCTACGGCAATGGATAATCACCGGCTTATCGCGCGCTATTTTATCTTTTTCAAGAACGACATCAGCCAATGGGATATGCTCCCCATTAATATGGGATGTTTCATATTCAAAATCTTCCCGTACATCAATCAACTGAAAATCTTCGTTGTTATCAACCTTCGACTTGAGTTCCTCAACCGTGATTTCTTTCATTTGTTTATTATTTGCTTTTCAATTTGTCAATACCTGGCCACTTTGGCGGAATCATATCAGGTCAACAATCCCCATTCAGTACTCAAAGATAGCGGTTATCCGGCAATTAGAAGCAGGAAAGTACGGAAATTTGTCTAAATTTGAGGGTGCACATAATGGCAACATCATGATGAAACGGTTAGGTTCGACTCTACTAGCGCTTTGTTTACTGGCAGGATGCGCCAGCCGCCAATCACCGCAGCGGGTGGTTGAGACCAATGAGGTGAAGCGGATATTGCACACACTGGCATCAGACAGTATGCAGGGACGGGCGGCATTTACACCGGGTGTGGAGCGTGCAGCTGATTTCATCGCTTCGGAATTTACTAAAATCGGATTGCATTCCTTTACTGATGAGCCCGACTTCAGACAGACGTTTGACGTTGTGCAAATCCGCCCCGCTACTTGGGAAGTCACATTTGACGGAGTAGAAATACCGGAGGACCGTATTATTGTATCGAGTAATAGGCCGGGCGTAAACTGGAATACCGATCCCGATGTATCTCTGATCCGGATACAAGCGGGTGAGGATTTCGCACAACGCTTTAGGGCGGTCGCCACCGGGGGGAAAGATGCCGTCGTGGTCATTGACACCAGCTATGCTGGGCTCTTTAGCCGATACCGGAGCTTCATGATGCGTGAACGTGTGAGCCAAGAGCCAAATGGTTCCCCCACGCCCTCCATCGTATATGTTTTAACCAACCATATCCCCACATCATTCCGCGTGGCTTTCACCAATACCATCGAGGAGCAGCCTTTGTTTAACGTGATCGGTATGCTGCCGGGTAAATCCAGGCCGCATGAATACGTCATCTTTTCAGCGCATTACGATCATATCGGCATCCTTGATGCCGTGGGCCAAGATTCGATTGCCAACGGGGCCGATGATGATGCCTCCGGCGTATCGGCTGTTATAAGCTTGGCTAATTACTATAAAAAACGCGATGACAATGCGCGCACCCTATTATTCGTTGCTTTTACGGCGGAGGAAATCGGCCTCGTAGGGTCGAAATATTTTGCCACACAGGTCAACCCCGAAGAGGTGGTTGCCATGATCAACATCGAGATGATCGGCAAAGATGCCCGTTTCGGCCCCAACTCGCTATATGTAACAGGGTATGACCAATCCAATTTGGCGAAAATCATGCAGCGGAATGTGAAGGATACAGATTTCACCCTCCACCCCGATCCTTACCCAACCCAAAATCTATTCTATCGGAGCGACAATGCATCGTTAGCGGCGGTAGGTGTGCCCGCCCATACGTTTGCTACCGTGCAGATCGATCAAGACCGCTACTATCATACGGTGAAAGACGAGGTAGGGACCTTGGCAATTGAAAATATCGTTTCATCCATCCAAGCAATTGCCACGGGGGTGAAGACCATCGTTTCGGGTGAAGATACCCCTACCCGTGTTCCGAAATTAGGACGGTAGCACCAAACTTTTGGCGGTTAATTTCGTTATCTCTATATAGATGGGCATTAACCAAGCTAATAATCGAACTCAGGTTAATAATCAAAACGGTGAGTAAAACCATTATTGTATCCAATCGGCTACCCATAAAAATCACAGCGGATGGCAGTGGCTACGTGTTGCAACCCAGTGAAGGCGGGTTGGCAACTGGTTTGGCCTCCATCCACACGCAAGGCGAGAATACATGGATCGGTTGGCCCGGTATCATACTCGAGGATGCTAAACAAAAGGCTTATTTCACGGAAGTGCTGAAAGCGAAACGGCTAGCACCACTCTTCCTGGACGATGACGAGATACGAGGTTTCTATGAAGGGTTCTCCAATGAGGTGCTCTGGCCCATTTTCCATTACATGCCCAATTACGCAGTTTATGGACTGGACAATTGGCAGACCTACGTGCGGGTGAATGAAAAATTTCGCGACCTGGTACTTGAAGTTGCCGAGCCGGACGACACCATCTGGGTTCACGATTACCAGTTACTTTTACTGCCCGGCTTACTTCGCAACGCACTGCCGGATGCTTCGATCGGCTTTTTCCAACATATCCCGTTCCCTTCCCAGGAGTTATTCCGCTTGATTCCTTGGCGGCGCGAACTGCTGGAAGGGATGTTAGGTGCCGATTTATTGGGTTTCCACACTTTCGATGATGTAAGGCATTTCATTAGCTCGGCCACCAGGCTCACCGGCACAAACAACAATTCCAACAAGCTGGAGGAAGATGGACGTACCATCGTGGTGGAACCCTTCCCGATGGGTATAGATAGCAACCGGTTTTCGGCCTTGTCAGCAGACGAGCGCGTGACTAAACGCGTCGCCGAGCTGGAATCGAACTTCAAAGACCAGAAAATCATACTGTCCATAGACCGTCTGGATTACAGCAAGGGTATACTGCAACGATTGGAAGCGTTTGACTTGTTCCTAGCCGAAAATCCAAGCTTCCACAAACGCGTGACATTATATATGGTGGTCGTACCCTCGCGCGATACCGTACCGCAATACCGCGAGCTCAAAGACCAGATAGACCGCCTGGTCGGTCACATCAATGCGGAATATGGCGTATACAATTGGTATCCGGTGGCTTACTTCTATCACGGATATCCGGTAGAGGAAATATCGGCACTGTACAACGTGGCCGATGTTTGCTTGGTAACACCCATGCGCGACGGGATGAACCTCGTAAGTAAGGAATACATTGCCAGCCGGAACGATCATACGGGAGTGCTTATCCTCAGTGAAATGGCAGGAGCCGCCAACGAGCTGATCGATGCCGTGATTGTGAATCCAAATAACGTGAACGATATTTGCGACGCCATGCTGACAGCATTGAACATGCCCATGGCCGAGGTAACCAGACGCATGAAGGCCATGCGCCAAATCGTATTCAAATTTACTGTACAGCACTGGGCAAACTTATTTATGAATAGACTGGAAGAGATAAAGAAAGTACAATCGAACACTCGGGCCCGGTTGGTTGGGTCAGTCATCGAGGATCAAATCATCACCCATTATAAATCGGCTGCCAGCAGGTTGCTACTGCTCGACTACGACGGCACACTGGTCGGGTTCCAAGATGATATAGATAAGGCGTCGCCCGATGACGAGCTGTATCGGTTGCTCGATAAGCTAGAGACCGACATCAACAACCACCTGGTAATCATTAGCGGCCGAAAGCACAGCACGCTGGAACAGTGGTTCCAAAACAAACCTTATAGCCTCATTGCCGAACATGGCGTCTGGACGAAAGAACCACACGCGGAGTGGCGGTTGAAAAGCGGTTTGTCCAATGCGTGGAAGGAAGAAGTGGGTGCCTTCATGGAATCTTATGCAGACCGCACACCTGGCGCATTTGTCGAAGAGAAGAGTTTTTCACTCGCTTGGCATTACCGCAAGGTTCAGCGCGATTTGGGGCCCTTGCGGGCGAACGAACTTATTGAAGGCCTACGCGATTATTCCGCCTCATACGGGTTACAGCTGCTCGATGGGGATAAAGTGGTGGAAATACGGAGTGCCGAAGTGAACAAAGGGCGGGCAACGCTGGATATTCTCCACGAAAACCGCTATGATTTCATCCTTTCCATTGGTGATGACCGCACTGACGAAGATACGTTCCACGCGCTACCTCCGGAGGCGTTTACCATCAAAGTCGGTACTGAAGTATCGGCTGCCCGGTTTTACCTGAAGCACCACCGTGACGTGCGGCGGCTGCTTCAGCGGCTTGCCGACGAAACCCCGCAAACCGCTAACCCATAAAAATCGGCTGATCCAGCTTCATCGAGATGCGATAGGCTGCGTTCATGAGCCCAACGTGGCTATATGCTTGGGGGAAGTTGCCCCATTGGCTCCCATCGGACTCGTCCACGTCTTCACTGAATAGCATGAGGTGGTTGGCATAAGTGAGTAGCTTCTCAAATGTTGCAATGGCCTCATCCACACGGCCGACACAGGCAAGGGCCTCCACGTGCCAGAAAGCACAGATAAGGAACGTAGACTTGGGCTTACCGAAGTCGTCGGAATGCACGTAGCGGTAAAAAAGCCCCTCCGGAGTTTTCAGCTCCTGTTCGAGTGCCGAAAGGTGACGGCGTGCCCGCTCGGAAGACGGATCGAGGTAATGCATCATAATCAACTGCAGGGTGCTGGCGTCAAGGTGTGGGCTGCCAACCGCGTTTGTATATACCTGCCGGTCGGCGTCATAACTCGATTCGATATAATGTGCTGCGCGCTTCATCAGGGCTTCCGCCCGGCTAATCAACTGCCCGTCGCCGATGACGGTCCCGATCTTTCGTGCCGCCGAGCTCCCCGCCCACTGGAAAAGATTGGTGTAACAGTGGTGGTTGGCAAAATTCCGGAACTCCCAAATGCCCGCATCTTTTTCGTCGATGGTCCTTTCGATCTTTTCCAGAATATAATCGACCCAGCGACCTGCATCGGAACGCTCCTTGAAAACAAAACGATAATCCGTATATAATGGCAATAGGGCAATCATTGCCTGCCCATACACATCGTTCTGGATATGTTCATAAGCTTGGTTGCCGATCCGCACGGGTTGATTACCCTGGTATCCTTCCAACCCCTCCAATATCTGTTCCGTGAGCTCGGACTGTCCGTTTATTCCGTAAAGGGGTTGGAGCCTGCCCGTATCCGCATGGGTAATGTTGGTGATGTAATTTGCATATAGCTCCATTTCCTCGAATTGGCCGATGTGATTTAACGCCGTAATGACGTAATAACTATCGCGTAGCCAACAGAAACGGTAATCCCAATTACGGCCGCTGCCGGGATATTCCGGCAAACCGGTGGTACCTGCCGCGATGATAGCACCGGTATCTTCGTATTGGTGGATTTTTAAAACAAGGGCGGATCGGATGACGGCCTCCTGGTAGAATGCCGATATGGTGGCGTGCTTGATCCAGGTGCGCCAATAATTCGTGGTTTCCCGCAGAAAATGTTCGACCGTGCGCTCCAGCGGCGCCTCAAGCGGCTGTCCGTAGGTCAGGGCCAGGTACGTGGTTCCGCCCAATACAAGGGTCTCTTCCCCGAAAAAGTGGCTCACAGGTACGTTCGTCGTTAACCGCATCTGCTCAATACCGTTATTGAAGTCAACATGGTTGCTCCCCCGGAACTTATTGAACGTCTGTGCACCGTATGCACTTACGGGCTCGCATACAATACGAACACGCGGACGGCCTGTTAAGGGTTCTACCTTTCTAACCAGCATCAGTGGCTTGAAGTAACGTTCGTATTGCCTGAATCGCGGGGCAAAATCAGTGATGCGGTATGTTCCTTCAGCAGTCGTTATCTCGGTTCGAAGCACATTGGTATTTTCGATATAATACTGTTTGCTTGTAAATTCGCCCACAGGCTGTATCGAAAATCGCCCACCCTTATTGGGATCCAATAATCCACCGAAAACGAACGAGCTATCAAAAGAAGGCCAGCACAACCAAGAAACATTACTGTCTTTATGGACGTGCGCCAAATAGCTGCAATTTCCGATAACTCCACTATGATATATATGCCTATTTCCCATATGTGTGATGTTATTCGTATTCCAAATAAAGGAAATACGAGTACGATGTGTATCAAATTTAAGAAAACACATGGCATTAGCGAGAAAACTTGGAAGATTGTTTACCGTTCGTGCCTCAATTTCTTCTGCATCACATAATCGTTTAGCACATAACCGTGGTAGGGGGTATCCACCGTATCGACGATCACGAAGCCTTGCCCACCGTAAAACTTCGACGCGGGATTGCCTCGGTTCACATTCAGTTCAAGAGACGAGTAACCTGCTGATAATGCGGCTTGTGCAACATGGTCAATCATGAGCCGACCGGTACCCTTCCCTTGTTCGGATGGTTTCACATATAGTTTTTCGATCCGCATGGTTTTTGGATTACCGGGTTTGGGCCGGAACCCGACGAACCCGATGGCAACATCACCCCGTAGCGCTAGCGAAAAACGCTGCCCTGTTTCGAGTTGCCTTCGCAATGCCGGATCGGAATAAATCAGTTTGAGCATGAGACGGATCTGGCCGTGGTCAATGTAGTCCTCATAGGTAGGCCACCAGATATCGTGGGCCAACTGGCGAATTATTGGCAAATCTACTTCTGTTACCTCATGTAATGTTACGTTAGTCTGTGCCATGCACGTAAGGCCATTAGCCGGTCAGCCGGCGAAGGGTGATATAGGCCATCAAACCGGTGCTCAGCGCCAGGGCATGCTCGTCGATATCGAATGTAGGAGTGTGTACAGCCGATGTGATACCCTTGGCTTCGTTACGTGTACCTAACCGATAAAAACAGGCATCCGCCACTTGCGAATAATAGGCGAAATCTTCGGCCGCGAGCCAGAGGTCAAGATCAACAACATTCTCCTTGCCGAGGAAGTCTTCCGCATAACCGCGGATTTCGGCCGTCAGCTTCTCTTCGTTGACCAGAAAAGGGTAACCGCTACGCACCTCGAAGTCGCAGGATCCCCCCATGCTTTCGGCAATGCCCATAGCCATTTTCACCATCCGTCCGTGTGCTTCTTTTCGCCATTCCTCATCAAAAGTGCGGAACGTACCCTCCAGGTATACGGTATCAGGGATCACGTTGGTAGCACCATTCGCGATAACCTTGCCAAAAGACAGCACACTAGGTATTTTAGGGTCTGCAAAACGACTGACCACCTGTTGCAAGGCGATGATGATATGTGCCGTGATGACCACGGGGTCGATGTTTTGCTGAGGTTGGGCGCCATGCCCCCCTTGCCCGCTCACCGTTACATATAATTCATCGGTGGATGCCATGTACTTTCCCCCCCGAAAGCCTACTTTCCCTACCGGAATCAGCGGCATCACATGTTGCCCGATGACCGCTTGGGGTTTCGGGTTTTGCAATGCTCCGGCTTTGATCATAAGGCTGGCGCCTCCCGGTAACCGTTCCTCCCCAGGCTGGAATATGAGTTTGACCGTTCCCCCGAAATCCGCTTTCAACGATTGAAGGATATGTGCCGTACCCAACAGCGAGGCGGTATGTACGTCGTGCCCACACGCATGCATCACGCCAACATTCTTCGACCCATATGCACGCCCCTCCACTTCGGTAATGGGTAGGGCATCCATGTCGGCGCGTAATGCAACGACCTTATCGGAGGGTTGCTCCCCATGGATAAGTGCGACAACCCCGGTATCGGCCATAGGTGTATAGGGAATACCAAGCTGATCAAGCTCGCCTTTCACGAAGGCCGATGTTTCGTATTCGTGGAAGGAAAGCTCGGGGTTTTGGTGCAAGTGACGCCGCCATGCCACCGCCTTCCCATGGATTTGGTCTGCAAGGGAGCGGATTTTATCTTTCATTGCTTACCTCCATTTACTGATACACGTAAATTTCTTCGGTAAATACGAACACATTATTGAACTGCTTACGTAAACCTTGCATAAGATCCTGTGCTTCGCTTCTACTTCTGAAGTCACCTACTTTCACCCGGTAGTTAGGCTCTTCGTAACTCAGGTACGTATCGATGCCCTTGTACAGTCGCTTAAAGCGGGCTTGTTCGGCGTAAGCCTGGGTGCGGTCCGGTCCGGAATAAATCTGGACGCGAAACCCCGTTGCCTTGGTTCGGGTGGCATTTTCCTTGTCTACGGGAGCTCTGCTAGGGGAGGTTGCCGTTATATTGGTCCCCTTCCGATTCCGTTGCATGAGGCTGATTAGCGGGTCGGCAACGACTTCCACTTTGCCCCGTTCCTGCGCAAGCCCTTCCATGCAAGAAAAACCGAGGAATAGGATGGTGAATATGACGAAACCTCTTTTTTCCATAATCTTTAGCTAGTTATGCGCCGTGACAGTTTTTATACTTTTTACCGCTGCCGCAGGGACAAGGGTCGTTTCGGCCTACTTTCTGTTCATTTCGAACGGGCTGGGTACGTTGTACCTCGCGGGTATCCTCCATAGGCGCCCCGCCACCGGCTGCTCCCACTAGTTCGGGCTTCGATGTCTTTACCCGCGTTTCCTGCCGGGGTACAGGCCTTGCTTCACGCACGTCTTGGGGCTGCTGTTGCGGGATTTCCCCTTTGAACAGAAAACCAACGACGTCTTTGTTCATCTCGATCAACATATCACGGAACAAGTTGAAGGCTTCCATTTTATAGATAATGATAGGATCCTTTTGTTCGTACACCGCATTCTGGACAGATTGTTTCAATTCGTCCATATCCCGTAGATGTTCTTTCCAAGCCTCATCAATCAACGCTAGGACGACACCTTTTTCAAACGACTTGAACACTTCCTTGCCGCCCGATTCAACCGCCTTTTTCAGGTTTGTTGCCACTTGAATCCCACGAAGGCCATCGGAAAATGGAACAACAATATTTTCGATTTGCTCACCCCGAGTAGCAAACACATCGGTCAACACGGGCAGCGTTTGTTTCGCTATTTTCTCGGCTTTCTCCCTATAAAAAGAAATAATCCGTTCAAAAAGTTTTTCCGTCAGCGATACGATGCCGCTGTCTGCGAATTCCGCCGCATCTATGCCGGGATCCAATGAGAATATCCGAATTACCTCCAGCTGGAAATCGTCGTATGAACCGGCTTCCTTGCCTGTGGTTACAATATCTTCAACGACATCGAATACAGTATTATTCAAATCTACGTCCAAACGTTCGCCAAACAATGCATTCTTACGCTTTGCGTAAATCACGCTCCGTTGGGAGTTCATTACATCGTCATACTCAAGGAGGCGCTTGCGAATACCGAAGTTGTTTTCTTCCACCTTCTTCTGTGCGCGCTCTATGGATTTCGTAAGCATGCTATGTTGCATGACCTCACCTTCCTCTACGCCCATTTTTACCATGATGTTGGAAATCCGCTCAGAGGCGAACAACCGCATCAACGGATCTTCGAGCGACACGAAGAATTGTGAAGACCCCGGATCGCCCTGGCGGCCAGCACGACCGCGCAGCTGGCGGTCCACACGGCGAGACTCGTGTCGTTCGGTACCGATAATCGCCAATCCACCGGCATCCTTTACTCCAGGCCCTAGTTTGATATCAGTACCCCGACCGGCCATATTGGTCGCAATCGTTACCATTCCCGGTTGGCCGGCTTCGGCAACGATGTCCGCCTCTCGCTGGTGTAACTTGGCATTCAATACGTTGTGTTTCACACCGCGTAGCTTTAGCATCCGGCTAAGCAACTCGGATATCTCCACAGACGTGGTACCCACCAACACCGGGCGGCCCTCTTGGGTAAGCCGATGGATTTCTTCCGCTACTGCGTTATATTTTTCACGGGCGGTCCGATAAATCAAGTCGTGCCTATCATCACGCTGGATAGGCACGTTGGTCGGAATTTCAACCACGTCCAATTTATAAATCTGCCAAAGCTCTCCCGCTTCCGTCACGGCCGTACCCGTCATACCGGCCAGTTTGTGGTACATACGGAAATAGTTCTGCAACGTAATGGTTGCATAGGTTTGGGTAGCGTCTTCGACCTTTACATTTTCTTTGGCTTCGATGGCTTGGTGTAATCCATCGGAATAACGCCGGCCCTCCATAATACGACCGGTTTGTTCGTCGACGATTTTCACTTTTCCATCATCAATGATATATTCATCATCACGCTCAAATAAGGTGTATGCTTTGAGAAGTTGGTTCACGGAGTGGATACGCTCTGATTTCACGGAGAAGTCACGCATCAGGTCCTCCTTTTTAGACAGCTTTTCCTCCGGGCTAAGGTCTGATTTCTCAATTTCAGCTACATCGGTACCCACATCGGGCATGATAAAAAAGTTCGGATCCTCTCCGGAAGCAGTAATCAACTCGATGCCTTTTTCTGTGAGCTCTACCTGATTGTTTTTTTCATCAATGACGAAATAGAGCTCCGCATCTACTTTCGGCATGTTCTTACTCTGTTCTTGGAGATAGAAGTTTTCCGTCTTTTGAAGCACCTGCCGATTGTTGCTCTCGCTGAGGAACTTGATCAATGCTTTGTTTTTCGGCAACCCACGATGGGCGCGCAAAAGGGCGAGACCGCCGCCTTCGGCATCCGAGTCGCCGGTGGCAATTGCTTTCTTTGCCTCATTCAACACGCCGTTAATGAATGCCTTCTGGGTGTTCACCAGTCGCTCAATACGGGGCTTGAGTTCATAAAACTCGTGTTGGTCGCCCCGTGGAATGGGACCTGAAATAATCAGCGGCGTACGTGCATCGTCAATCAGCACCGAGTCGACCTCATCGACCATGGCAAAATGCAGCTTCCTTTGTACCAATGCCTCGGGCGACTGCGCCATATTATCGCGCAGGTAATCAAAACCGAATTCGTTGTTTGTACCGAACACGATGTCGGCCATATAGGCGTTGCGTCTAGCCGGCGAGTTGGGCTGGTGCTTATCGATACAATCTACGCGCAAGCCGTGAAATTCAAACAATGGACCATTCCACTCCGAGTCACGCCGTGCAAGATAGTCGTTCACCGTTACGATGTGGACACCCTGACCGGATAATGCATTCAGGTAGGCGGGCAATGTGCCCACCAATGTTTTACCTTCGCCGGTGGCCATCTCGGCAATCTTGCCCTCGTGCAAGACGATACCACCGATCAACTGTACATCGTAATGAACCATGTTCCAGGTTACTTCGGTGCCAGCGGCTATCCAGGTGTTTTGCCAGATGGCCTTATCGTCCGCAATTTTGATGTGCGGTTTCAACGCAGCAAGCTCACGGTCGAAATCAGAGGCAGTAACGGTTATTTCCGTGTTTTCGGTAAAGCGCCGGGCGGTCTCTTTAACCACGGCAAATGCCTCGGGAAGTATTTGCATCAATACCTCCTCCAATTGGCGATCACGATCCTTCCCCAACTTGTCTACCTTGTCGTAAATCGCCGTTTTCTCGGTCATCTCGACGCCTTCTTGGTCGGCCTCCACTTTCAATGCCGCAATCTCCTTATCGATATCGGCGAGGAACTCGGCGATACGCTGTTTGAAATCAGCCGTTTTTGCTCGCAGTTCGTCGTTGGTAAGGGCGGCTAGTTTCGGATACTCTTCCTTGATTTTGGCTACTAATGGTTGAATATGTTTGATATCCCGGTCTGACTTGCTGCCGAATATTTTACTTAAGAATGTTAACATCTGCGATCGTTTATTATCTGACACCCCTCTCCGTCAATAATGACACCAAAAACCAATTTCCGCCAATATGACATACTGGACAAAGTTAGTCATTAGATTTTAGATTGCAGATGTTAGATTGCAGATTGTGGCCGCCGCGATGTCGGTCGGGATTACCCCATAGGCTCCAAGAACAACTTTTCTGATGTCCGGGGTATCAGCTGCAACGACCACGCCTTGTCAAAAAGCGCACGAATAGCCCCGCGACCTTCGTCACCGAGTGCAACCGAAAATCGATTAACATATAACTCGATGTGTTTATACATAACCTCTTCACTCATTTCCTGTGCGTGTGAGCGGATAAAATCGATGCCAGACTGCGGATTGGCAAACGCAAACTCAACGCTTTTGCGGATAACCCGGTTTATCTTATGCTTAATATCGTTGGGCAATCTGCGGCTCGCCACAATGCCGCCCAATGGAATAGGGCTCCCTGTCGTTCTTTCCCAGTAATCACCAAGGTCTATAACCTTAAATAGTCCTTTACTTTGATAGGTGAAGCGGTTTTCATGGATGATGAGACCGAGGTCTATGCGTTCCTCTATAAGGGCCTCTTCGATGGCTGAAAACACCATTTCCTTTTTGTTGACCAACTTTGGGAATGCCAAGCTAAGTAAAAAGTTAGCTGTTGTATACCTTCCTGGAATACCGACCGCCAATGGTTCACCACATGCCTGTACGCGGTCGCTCGCCGTGGAAAGCCGCTCTGCGAGCCTTGAATCTTTGGCAATCAGTAACGGTCCCACGCCGAACCCCAGGGCACTGCCTGAATCGAGCAAAACATAGCGGTCCGCTACGTACGCATAGGCGTGGTAACTTAATTTTGTGATGTCCAATTCGGCATTGAACGCCTTTTGGTTCAACGTCTCGACATCGTTGTAGTGAACATCGAAACTAAGCCCTTCGGTATCAACCTTATGGTGGATGAGTGCGTCGAAAATAAACGTGTCATTGGGGCAGGGGGAAAATCCGAGCGAGAGTCTCATGCTAACGATAATTTCTCGATAAAAATTAAAAAGAGCAGGGCTACAAACGTAACCAGCAGCACGCCACGGGCACTTCGATCCAGCGCCTGCCTGTAAAAAAAGCGGAGGAGCAATAAGTTAATGGCCGCCGCGATAACGTACAGGCTCAACGGGTTCATGGTTACGGCCAGCGGAGAAAACGCCTTAAGCAGACACGCTAATGCCGGTGCCAATACGCCTAAAAGGCAACCTAAAAAGAAAGAATTCCGCTGCATTATTTACCGTCAAAACTCCATGAATTAAGCCCCGGTATCGCATGGTGGGCAGTCATATCAAATTGGACGGGCACAATGGAAGCATATCCATTTTGGAGGGCCCACACATCGGTATCTTCTCCGCGATCCCGCAGTTGGAATACACCGGTAAGCCAATAGTAGCTACGATTGCTCGGATCTGTCCGTTCGTCAAATTCTTCCGCCCATTTCGCATCCGCCTGCCTGCATATCTTAACCCCTTTGATCGTCTCGCCCTTTGGGAAGTTCACATTCAATAATGTGCCTTTAGGCAATCCATTGGCGATTACCTGTTTGGTTATGCTTCGGATGTAGGGCCGGCAATTAGAAAAGTCGGCGTCATATTCCAAATCGTCGTACGAAAATCCAATAGATGGGATATCCTCGATAGCGCCCTCCACCGCGGCCGACATCGTGCCTGAATACAATACATTAATCGAGTTGTTAAGACCGTGATTAATCCCCGAAACACAAATATCGGGCTTCCGGCCCTTGAAAACCTTATTTACGGCCAGCTTGACACAATCGACGGGTGTACCTGAACACTTGTACATTTCGACTTCGGGATAAATATAGATGCGATCGATACGGAGAGGCTTGCCGATGGTTATTGCATGGCCCGTGCCAGACTGCGGCCCCTCCGGCGCCACCACCGTGACATCGCCTATCTTCTGCATTTCTTCCATCAATACTTTGATACCCGGGGCGGTTATGCCATCATCATTAACCACGAGGATAGAAGGCTTTCTCTTTACCATTGGGCTAAGTTAAAAAGAAAAAGCGTTACTGGTGCTGATACCCGTAACGCTTCCGCGTAATTTTACATTAAATTAAAATGCTTACAACTACAACAGGGCTATAGCTTATTTAACCAATCGATCACCTCATCCCGTGCCTTGCCGGTCTTCTTCTGGATGCGGCCGATCAGTTCATCCTCTTTTCCCTCTTCGTACAGCAGGTCATCATCCGTCAGTCCAGCATATTGCTGTTTCGCCTTCCCTTTCAACTCGTTCCAAGTACCTTTTAACTTTAAATTACTCATTGTTCTATGTTCTAATGATTCAACTAACATATAAACAAACATACGGCCGATAGGTTTGGCTGGGCACAAAAAAAACGGCCAACCTTATTGGGTTGGCCGTTTTTTACAGCAATCCTAAATCGAATACTGCTTAGTTTTTGATCTCAACGCGACGGTTAAGTACGCGGCCTTCTTCAGTAGCGTTTGAAGCGATCGGTGCAGATTCGCCGAAAGCTTGAACGTTGATTTTGGCAGCGTCAACGCCAGAGTTAACCAAGTATTGTTTTACTGAGTTAGCGCGGTCTTTTGACAGCGTCATGTTGTAAGCTTCAGTGCCTTCAGCAGAAGCGTGGCCGTCTAACGTAACGGTTGCACCGCTTTCGCGCAATTCAGAAGACAACCGGTCAAGGATTGAGTATGACTCGGTTTTCAATACAGAGCTGTCGAACTCAAACTGGATATTTGAATACGTACCGGCAACCGCGGTGGTTTCAGGCTCTGGGAACTTAATGGGGCAACCTGCTCCGTCAACTTGAGTACCTGCAGGCGTACCTGGGCATTTGTCAAAGCGGTCAGAAACACCGTCACCGTCTTCGTCATTGTTCAATTCGTCAACAATGCCTTCCAATGTAGACACACGTTGTTTCAACGCTTCAAGCTCGTTGCGCAATGAAGGGTCTTTCAACTCATCATACAAGGTAGACACAGGGTTGTGCCAAGTCAAATCCGGTTTCGAAGAAGAGCCTAAAGAGAACTCTAAACCAGCGTAAGTGTAAGAGAATTTATCATTGGCAGCACGGTCAACAACCGGTCCGAACAATGATTTGTCGTCAACAAAGTTCATAGTGTAACCCAAGTTCAAGGCTACGCGATCAGAAAGTTTGAATTTAACACCTACACCTACGGGGATGTATGCTTCGCGCTTAAAGTCACGATCTCCCGTCAGTTCACGGTCGGAATTCACTTCTTCACCCCATGCACCTTTGTTATCCCAAGCACCGGAAGAGCCGTCAGCATCCGTATAACCTACCGGATTGAAGGCCATAACACCATAACCGACACTTGCATAGAAATTAACCACGTTTTCACGACGCAAGAAATCGATGGTAGCCAATTGGAATACACCATTCAGGCTAGCGGCATACTGTACAGACGTTTCTGCCGATTGATAACCGGCATTACCTGCTGCACCGTTAGCTGCATTGAAAATGTAATCGTTGGTAAGCCCCCTGTTGTTGTAAGTGAAAATCCTACCACGGTTGGCAGCGGCTTCTAAACCAAACCAGCTTGACAATTGCTTACGGACAGTGATACCGTAGTATTCGCGCAGCTTATAACCACCGAAACCTACTTTTTGATTAAACGCGTTCGATCCACCGATGAGTACGGATGGGGTAGTAAAACCACCGTTTACACCGATAGACCATGTCCTGTATTGGGATCTTCCTCCAAATACAGTCGGCTCTTGTGCCTGCACTGTATCGGTGAGCCCGAAGGCCGCTACAAGCGAGCAAGCAACTGCCGTTTTGATTGTAGAATAATTCATACTCTTGTTTTTTTTAAGGTTAAAAATTTTTAATTGTCTAATTTCTCGCAAAAATAACCAATAGTTTGATTCCCGCAATATTTGCAAATACTATTCCAGTTTTTTTCCTTTTTATGATTTTCTAAAAAAAACCACGGGAAAACATGCGCTTTTTTACCCCAAACAACTACTTCATCCCTGACACACAATCATTTACAACAAAACAGCACATGCAAATTAAACTTCGACATCCAGTAGACGTGTCACGCTTATCGCCGTACTTGCCGCAAAATAACATGACCATTTCCTCCACGATACCGAACTTCAAATGTCTATTTTTTTAGTCAGTCTAGCAAAAGCGCTGTAAATCTACAGATTAATTGCTTCCGTTCCTAAATTTTTATGATTTATCTTTCGCCATCACAAATCGCTACGAGCCTATGCGCTTAGAAAAACCGCGCACCTAAAAAAGGTAATGGATGACGGTATAGGTAATGCCGGCCAATACAGCAGATACCGGAATGGTGAGCACCCACGCCCAAAGCAGGCTGATGGTAACGCCCCAACGCACAGCTGACACACGCTTTACCACGCCGACTCCGATAATTGACCCCGTAATGGTATGGGTGGTAGATACCGGGATACCGAAATGTTCCGTGATACCCAATGTAATCGCCCCCGCCGTTTCCGCTCCCACGCCTTCCAGTGCATTCACTTTAGTGATTTTGGTCCCCATTGTCTTTACGATTTTCCATCCACCGCTCATCGTCCCCAACGCGATGGCGGAATAGCAAGTCAACGGTATCCATTCGGGCATGCTATCTCCGGATTGCAAATAACCACCTGCCACCATGGCCACGAAGATAATGCCCATCACTTTCTGCGCATCGTTGCCCCCGTGGGCAAAGCTCAATGCCGCCGACGATACCAATTGTAGTTTCCTAAACCACCATTCCGCTACCGATGGCCTCGCTCGCTTGGATATGTTGATGATGATCAATGTAATGATGACGGCGATAATCATACCCACGGCCGGTGCCAGCACGATAAATGAGATGATTTTCAGTGTGGCATTCAAGTTAATAGCACCGACAACACTGTCGCCTAAAATAAAGGCATGCGTCATACCGGCCCCCGCAAACCCACCGATCAGTGTATGCGACGAGCTGGAGGGCACCCCGTAATACCAGGTAAATAGGTTCCAACCAATCGCTGCCACCAGCCCCGCCAGGATCACATCCAATGTGATGTACTCCTCCAGTACGGTCTTCGCTATCGTATTGGCAACTTTGTGGTCGGTGAAATAGAAATATGCGGCAAAATTGAACGTCGCCGCCCAAAGCACCGCTTGAAAAGGAGACAGGACCTTGGTAGACACAATGGTGGCAATGGAATTAGCCGCATCGTGGAAACCATTGATATAGTCAAATGCAATGGCAAGGACGATGACAACAATCAATAGCGTGCTGATCATATGGCTTAGGCGTTTTTCACTAAAATGCTTTCCAATACATTGGCCACGTCTTCACACTTGTCGGTAGCGGTTTCCATAGCCGCCAATACCTCTTTGTACTTGATCAGCACAATGGCGTCTTTCTCAAACTCGAACAGCTCACCCACCGCCTTATCAAAAATATAATCGGCTTTATTCTCAATACTGTTAATACGTACGCAGGAGTCGGTAATGTTGCGGATGTTCTTCAGGTTGCGTAGTTCGTGGACGGCCTTGGCCACATCTTCGGTTGCCTCCAGAATCAAATCCGCCATTTCGATAATGGGCTCCGTAATCCGCTCAATCTTATATAACTCGATTCGGTTGGACGCGTCATGTATGAAATCGGCCACATCATCCAAGGAACTTGTCAACGTATGGATATCCTCACGGTCAAACGGTGTGATGAAATTTTTTCCGAGTTCCAAATGGATTTGATGCGAAATATCGTCCCCACGATGTTCCAGGTCCTCGATTTTCCGGCAAAGCTCCTTCCGCTTGTCGGAATCTGCCAGGTTCACAAGCTCCTTCAACAGCTTCGCCATATCAATGAGGTTGCTGCTTGCCTGTTCAAATAATGGGAAGAATTTCTTGTCTTTAGGAACGAAATACTGGAATATGCTATTGAGCGACATAAGCGGATTTTATTTATGCAAAAATATGACGCCAATGTTAAGTTAATGTTAATTAACAGCGCTTTTTCAAATTTAATGCCAGCAAGGCAACCCTACATGGACGGATTCACCTTCTCCAGGGTAAAGGCAAAAGTAGTTCCCACACTCTCCGTACTGCGTACGTTGATCGTTTGCTCGTGTGCTTCGATGATGTGTTTCACAATGGCCAATCCCAAGCCCGAACCGCCTATCTTCCGCGATCTGCTCCTGTCTGTCCGATAAAACCGCTCAAAAATGCGGGGTAGGTTCTTCTCGTCAATCCCGATACCATCATCTGTCACCTCCACCAATATCGTTTCGAAAAGCTCATATACTTTGATATCGGTTTGGCCGCCTTGCTTACCGTATTTGACGGAGTTGCTGATGAGGTTCACAAACACTTGTCGTATCTTCTCCCGATCTGCCCTCACCAGGGTAGGGTGCTGGTATTTTTCTTTAAAAACCAACCGGACACGGTAAGCCGACGCTTTATCCTCCATCGATTCGAGTACCTCCTTGATCAACACGACGAGATCAAATTTCTGGTGATTGATTGGAACTTGTCCACTTTCTAATTTCGATATTTCATCAAGGTCTTTTATCAAAAAAGACAGCCTGTCCAGATTCGAAGATGCTTTCCTCAAAAACTGGGTGGCCATCTCGATGTCTTCCTGCATCATACCATCCTGCAGCGCATCTACATACCCTTGAAGCGCAAACAACGGTGTCTTAAACTCATGCGCCACGTTGGAAAGGAACTCCCGCCGAAACCGCTCCTGTTCTTTCAACCGATCTATTTCTTTTTTCTTCTCCTTGGCCCAATCCCGCACTTGCTGCTCAACGTCGTTAATCGGGTCGTCACTCATTTTTTCGCCCAATGCCTCCTTAAGGTCTTTGCCCAGCTTCAGGTTGTGGATTAACTTGTAGATGAGCTTGATCTTGCCGTAGATATAACGTTGGAATAAATAGTAGAATGTCAGGAAACTGATGGCGAATGAGATAGCGAATGTAACCAGGAAATGCTGCCAACTATGCTGGAAATAAAAATTCACGCACGCGATAGACAACGCTACGGCACACGCATTGATGAAAACAAGCAGGATAAACCTCATGGCATTAGCAAATCACTGATCAAAGCGGCCGAGGATGGTAAGGCCACCGGATACCTTATCCCCGATCTTGACGTCCACTTTTGCGCCCAAGGGAAGGAAAACGTCAACACGCGACCCGAATTTGATAAAGCCAAACTCTTCCCCTTGCGTTACGGCCGCGCCTTCTTCCACATACCAAACAATACGCCGCGCCATGGCCCCAGCTATTTGGCGGAACAGGACCTCTTTGCCCGTTGCCGTCCGCACCGCGATACTAGTCCGCTCGTTAAGCGTAGACGACTTCGGGTGCCACGCCACCAGGTATTTACCAGAATGGTAGCGGAAGAAGCTGACCTTTCCGCTTACGGGGTTGCGGTTGATGTGGACGTTCACGGGCGACATGAAAATAGATACCTGTATCCGCTTATCGTGGAAGTACTCCGTTTCTTCGGTTTCTTCAATCACCACCACTTTCCCGTCGGCAGGGCAAAGTATGGTGTGGTCATCGGTGATAATACGCCTCCGCGGATTCCGGAAAAACTGCAAAACGGCAACCAATAGCAGGAACGAAAGAAGATAGGTTGTCCATACTACGAACGTACTGCCTGATATAAAGTAATGGACTAAGGCATTGGCCATGAAAATCACCAATACAACGATAGCGATGCTGGTATATCCTTCTTTATGGATGGTCATTTATAGAAATTAATGGACAAACTTAGATATTTTTCTTCTATATACCATAGCTGTGTGGTCGCCAAATGGCTCTTTTTGTCCCAAGTTTTTAAACTTCCCAACAAATTGTATCTTGTGAACGTTTATACTCGTCGGGTATGAAAGAGAACGGGCCGCTATGAGAATACGATTCACCGCTTTGAAAGGAACACTGCTGCTGATGGCCACCATAGCCTTTTCCTCACTTTTTGCGCAGCCGACCATTCGTGGTAGGGTCACCGATGCGGCCACCCATGAAGGGATTGCCGGTGCCACCGTAGCACTATTGTACACGGTGGGGGGGCCGTCGGGCACATCGACCGATAGCTTGGGAAACTACACCATCACCCCAACAGGGCCAGCAACCGCGGTCCGGTTTACGGCATTGGGGTATAAAACGCTTACCAAAAGGCTGGATACCGTCGCCTTACAGACCATCAATGTGGAATTGGAAGAAGATTTCTTGCCGCTTGATGAAGTGGTCGTTAGTGGGAAGGGGAGGTACCGCAACCGTAATAATCCCGCAGTAGCGCTCATTCGCAAGGTCATCGAACATAAACGCGTTAACCGGTTAACACGTTTTGACCACGTTTCATTCGACGCCTACGAAAAAATAATGATGGCGGTAAGTAACGTACCTAAGTTTGTCGCAAACAATGCACTAACGAAGGGCTATCGCTTCGTATTCGAGAACGTTGACACAACCTTGGTCCCCGGGCGATCGCTTTTGCCTATTTACCTCGAAGAAAACATGTCAAAACAATATCGGCAGCTTTATCCGAAGGCCACGAAAACGGTCCTCGTCGCCAACAAAAAAACCGAACTTGATGCCCGGTACGTCAATAATGATAATATCCAAACGTATTTCAATTTCATCTACGCCGATGTGGATATTTACGAAAACAACGTGTTGATTCTAAACAAACCTTTCCTCAGCCCAATTGCCGACGCCGCACCGTTATTCTATAAGTTTTTTATCACCGACACCATTTCCTCAGCCGAAGGCCAGTTTGTTGACCTGACGTTCGTGCCAAGGAACCAAACAGACCGGCTTTTCTCAGGGAGGCTACGCGTTACATTAGATGGCAACTACGGCATATGCCGGGCCGATATCCGGGTAGACCGGCGAGCAAATCTCAATTGGGTGAACGACCTCACCCTATCGCTTCGCTTCCAACGCCACGATAAGGGCATTTACCTGCCGGCTTATTCCGATATGAAAATCAACTTTGGGCTACAGGGGAGTGACGGTGGTGCTTTCGGCCAAAGGACACTGGTATATTCAGGATACGACACCGACACCGTCATCCCGCCAACGATATTCAGTGGACAGCAAACATCGGTGGTCGCCGGTGCCAACGCACGGTCCGCCGCATTCTGGGATAGCAAACGGCCACTAGCATTGACCTCCACCGAGGCAAAAACGTATGCCAACCTGGATAGCCTCCAAAACAACCGCTCGTTTAAACGGACGTTAAAACTGGGGTATTTGCTTGCCCAAAGCTATGTAAATACCGGGCCGGTCGAATTCGGCCCCGTGGAACACACCTATAGTTTCAACGAGCTCGAAGGAAGTCGTATCCGGATCGGCGGAAGAACGACCGGTGAGCTCTCCGAAAAAATGTATGCGGAGTCTTATTTGGCATATGGAACCACGGACAAGCAATTGAAGTACTATGGGAGTGTGGCATACACGCTCAATAGGCGGAAGCTGGGTGAGTACCCCGCACATTACGTGCAACTCACCTATCAATACGATGCGCGCGAACCGGGACAGCTGTTGGGGTTTCGCAACGGCGATAGCTTTATCCGCTCATTCCGTAGCGGCAAGCAGGACAAATGGAGTTATTTTAACGTGTGGAAACTCAGTCACCTCGTCGAGTTCGGGCAACATTTTATGCTCCAGACCTCTTTGATTTCACAGCGGGAAGACCCCGCGGCCAACCTGTATTTCATTACCGCGGCACACAACCCTGATACCGTGCGCACGCTGCGTACCTCGGAGCTGGGATTCGACCTTCGCTGGGCCCCCCATGAAGCGTTTTTCCAAAGGAACCTCGAACGGACACCGATAACCAATGAGTTCCCGATATTCAACCTGCGCTATAAAATGGGCCTAAAAGGACCTTTTGGTGGTCAATACAACTACCATGCACTCCAGCTGGGCGTATCAAAACGCCTATTCCTTTCACAACTGGGTATAGCCGATGTAAACCTGGCCGCCGGTTACATATTTGGTACCGTACCTTTCCCATTGCTCGATATTCCCTACGCCAGTAGATCCTATGCGCTGGAACAAGACGCTTATGCACTCATGAACGACTTGGAGTTTGTGAACGACCAATACATCAAACTGCATGTGGAACACCGGTTACACGGGTTTATATTGAATAAGCTTCCCCTGTTGAAAAGACTGAAGATACGTGAGATAGTTGGGTTCAAATTGCTATACGGTAATGTTCGCCCGGAGAATAGGCCGGAGAGCAACCCTTCTGTTTTCATACTCCCAACAGATGGCGACGGCAACAGAACGACGTTTACCATGGGTCGTCGGCCGTATATGGAGGCTAGCGTGGGATTGGAGAATATTTTGAACGTGCTCCGCGTGGAATATGTACGGCGATTATCGTACCTTAACCATCCCGATATCGATAAGGGGGGGATTCGATTTAGTATTAAAGTAGACTTTTAATCATGATTTATCAAAATTTAAGCATCGACGACACAGGGTATATTAGGCGGATTACCATTGCCCGTGAAGCGAAATTAAATGCATTGAATATAGCGACTCTTGCAGAGCTGCACGACGCCGTTACGACGGCATTGGCTTCGGAAGCAGTGAAGGGGGTGATATTGACCGGGGCGGGGGAAAAAGCGTTCGTAGCAGGAGCAGATATCGGCGAATTCGCTTCCTTCAACGCAGACCAAGGACGGGCACTAGCGCGAGAGGGGCAAACCACCGTGTTCGATGTGATACACCACGCCGCCAAACCCATTATCGCAGCGATCAATGGCTTTGCCCTCGGGGGTGGCCTGGAGCTTGCACTAGCCTGCCACATCCGAGTTGCAGCCAACCATGCCAAGCTAGGCCTGCCAGAAGTTTCGCTCGGACTCATACCGGGATACGGAGGTACCCAGCGCCTTACCCAGCTGATCGGGCGCGGGCGCGCGCTGGAGATGATCCTCACCGGTGATATGGTCACGGCAACCGAAGCGCAGGCATACGGTATTGTAAACCACGTCGTCGAGCCTATGGAACTACTCACCAAAGCAGAAGGTATCCTCCATCGTATATCATCACGGTCGCCACGGGCCGTCGCCGCCGCTATTTACGCAATCAACGCAGGCGCTGGAAACGCGCGCGCGGGTTATGAAACCGAAATCGACCAGTTCGGCCGGTGTTTCGATACGACGGATTTTAAAGAAGGGGTTTCCGCTTTTCTAGAGAAGCGGAAACCAAATTTTTGATTGGGACCGGCCATCGAAAATACCGTAAAACAGGGATTTCCATTTCAACGCTATCCCTGTATCTTTGCGGCAGAAATGACATTTATGAAGACCATCATACGTAACGGCCACCCACTTAGATATCGCCTTCCCCTATTTTCGCTTATCCCGTTGTGTCTTCTCCTCAGTTCATGTTTTCAGCTAATCGAGGAAATCACCGTAAACACCGATGGCTCAGGTACGCTTGCCCTTACAGCGAATCTTAGCCAAAGCCGAAGCAAGCTTGCCTCCGTGATGCTATTGGATAGTGTAAATGGATATAAAGTGCCCTCAAAAACCGACATCCGAAAGGAAATGGCAGAGGTCGCGAACACATTACGGTCAATAAAAGGAATAAGTAAGGTAAGCCACACGGTCGACTTCGACAAATACATAATAAACATACGGTTCTCATTCAACAACGTGGCGAACCTAAATGACATCACCGCACTCATTTTCGATAAGCTGGACATCAAGGCATCCGACAACTCATCCTATAGCTATCATGCGGAAAGCAAAACGTTCAAACGGTCGTATGCCGCAAACCCACAGGCCAAATCAGAATATGGGAAATTGAAGCAAGAAGATAAAGCAATCTTTGAAAACGCCACATATACCAGTATTTACCGTTTTGACCGGCCTGTCTTCAAACAAACCAATAGCAGGGCAAAAGTCGCCGCCTCCAAAAAAGCGGTTATGCTGCAATGCAGGGTGCTCGACCTTATTGAAGGTAAAATCGAACTTTCTAACGATATCCAACTCGCACAATAAATACTCATGAACAAATTTTATCAAATACTCGCAGCGCTCGCTTTCGTATCGTCGGTTTCGGCACAGGATCTTGCTCATAAAATTCCACACGATGCATTTGCGGTGGTGAATATCCGCACAGACCACTTTTTTGAGCTATTATCCGTCGATGACTTCGATCGTTCATCCATCGGCAAAATCATTATCGAAAAAACACGCGATGCAGAACTTCAAGGCGTAAATAGCATTGTCGATTTCGGTATAGCATTAGACCGACCGGGTTACTTTTATGCGATGCTTTCCGACAGCGTCACCTACAACAGCTTCCTGCTGCCCATTGCCAACATAGAAAAGTTCGAAGCCCATTTTGCGGCGGACCAAGATATCCATGACCATGGCTCCTTCAAAAGCTTCACCAAAGCCGGCGCGGGCAACACCATTATATTTGCCTGGAACGACGACATGCTCTCTATCACAACACCGAATTTGGTTGACAATTACTTTCAACAGGATGCCGTCGCCGAAAGGTACGGGATCCACAATTACAGCTATGCTGATTATTACAACCAACTCCCGGCGGAAGAGGAAGTGGCCGATTGGGATGGCGCAGGGTGGGTCGAGACCGATAACGGCTATGACTCCGTTTATGTTGATATTCCACCACCTGCGCTTCCAGATAGTACGGCGTGGCCAGAAGAAACCGACAGCCTATATGTCGACAGTGCCGATTGGGAGGGCATTGCTGTGGCTGCCGACTCGGCATACCTTGAGGCAGACAGCCTAATCTACAATGATAATTACATGATCGACTCCATATCGCCGGAGGAGAATCTCTATGATGAATATTACGCGGCAGATCAAGAGGTAAAGCAGCAATTAGTTACGGAATGGGGAGCTGCATTTGTCCTGTCGCAGTTTGAAGAGATGCCCGTAGCGAGTGTGCTCACCAACCGGTCATACCTATCAAGCCTGAGCAAGGACGCCTTGGCAACGGTTTGGGTTCCAAGCTTTGAAGCTATTTATACCACTTTACTCCCTGAGCTCAGCGAGTTCGGCAGAAACGGAAACCTTTTTAGCTATTATGGCAGTCTGCAGCTCGGGCTGTTTGCCGACAACGAAGGGTTCAAGCTCAAATCCCAAATGGAACTGGAAGGAAGAATGGCAAAAAGCTTTAAACGTATGTACGGCGGGAAGCTTAACCGGAAATTCCTCAAATACATCAATTCGGACGACGCCATCGGCATATTTGCATTGGCTATGGATACGCGAGCTTATCTGGAGGAATTACCCGCTTTGATAAAAAACACCTACGGCGCTTTGCTTGAACAGTATGAGGCAGATATCGCCCTCGGAACAGATCTGGTGTCGCTCCTCCTTGATGAAGCAGCAATAGCTAAAGTGGCTAAAGGCGATGCCGTATTCGTACTCAATGGAATAACACAGCAGGAGGTACCGTATATTAGCTACGAATATGATGAAGACTATAATTACATTGAAGTTGAGAAAACCAAAATGGAAACGATTCCCGATTTCCTGCTGATGTTTTCGTCGGACGACACGGAACTATACGGCCGCATCATGTCTTATGCTACAAACAAAGGCTATTTAACCGAACAGGACGGCATCTATTGGATGAGCCAGGGCGAACTACCTTTTGACCTCGCATTCACACGCAGAAACGGGATTGTATTTGTGGGCACATCGGTAGACCAGTTAACCGGAATCGCTGAGGGCAGCTACCGAGGTAAATTAGACAGGCCGACTCGTCGCCTGCTGACCAAAAACAAGGTTTCGGGGATATTACGTGCCAATAAACTGGCCAAAGAAATTCCAACCGAACAGCTCGCTTCCCTTAACCGCTATATCGCGTTCCAAAAAATTTTTGGCTCGATGGGCGACTTCTATTTCAAGTCAAACGGCGTAAAGGGCAATCGCGTCTCCGGCGAGTTCGTTGCACAAACGCCAGAAGGTTTCGACAACGCTATCATATACTTGTTTAGCTTGGTAGACTACGCCCTTGAACAGCGTTAACCCATCGGCAACCCGAAGGTTAGCGGCCATACATAAAGGCCTCCAAATGGAGGCTTTTGTTGTTTGCATATCAGTGGCTTTTTATCTATGTTTGCCGTCTTATGAGCAAACAGACGGACGACTTCTTCAAGCAAGTGGTTTCACACGCCAAGGAATACGGGTTTGTGTTCCCTTCGAGCGAGATATACGACGGCCTTAGTGCTGTCTATGATTACGGCCAGTTGGGGGCCGAACTAAAAAACAACCTGAAGCAATATTGGTGGAAGGCCATGGTGCAACTCCATGAAAATATCGTGGGTATCGACGCAGCCATCTTCATGCATCCTACTACCTGGAAAGCTTCCGGACATGTGGACGGATTCAATGACCCGATGATTGACAACAAGGACTCGAAAAAGCGCTACCGAGCCGACCAACTCATCGAAGATAAAATTACCCGCTACGAAACCGATGGCAAAAGCGAAAAAGCCCAGCAATTGCAGGCTGACCTTGACGGGGCGCTGAATGATGACGACCTCCCCCGTCTGAAAGCGATTATCGAGGAACACAACATCGTGTGCCCCATATCCGGCACGAGAAATTGGACCGATGTACGGCAGTTCAACCTGATGTTTTCTACACAGATGGGTGCATCAGCCGAAGGGGCAGAAACCGTTTATTTGAGACCAGAGACCGCTCAGGGTATTTTCGTTAACTTTCTGAATGTACAGAAAAGCGGACGGATGAAGATCCCCTTTGGTATTGCCCAAATCGGGAAAGCATTCCGCAACGAAGTCATCGCCCGCCAGTTCATCATGCGCATGCGCGAGTTCGAACAAATGGAGCTGCAATTTTTCGTGCGGCCCGGCACCGAACTCGATTGGTATAACAAATGGAAGGAAACACGATTGAAATGGCATTTGGCAATCGGCGGCGACAAAGCTAAATACCGCTACCACGACCACGTGAAATTAGCACACTATGCCAACGCGGCGGTGGATATCGAATACGAATTCCCGTTTGGGTTCAAAGAAGTGGAGGGCATCCACTCGCGCACCGACTTCGACCTTAGCCAACATCAAAAGTTTTCAGGTAAGAAGCTGCAATATTTCGATCCAGAAATCAATCAGAATTATGTTCCTTACGTGGTCGAAACGTCCATTGGGCTAGACCGACTATTCCTCACGGTACTATGCAACTCCTTCGAAGAAGAAGACCTGAGCACCGAAGAGAAAAAGGACTCGAGGTCAGTACTCCGCTTCCACCCAGCACTTGCGCCTATAAAAGCCGCTATCCTGCCACTTACCAAAAAAGACGGGCTACCCGATAAGGCAAGGGAAATATTAAATCGGCTGAAAATCGATTTCAATGTCAGGTATGACGAGAAAGATGCCATCGGTAAACGCTACCGCAGGCAAGATGCCATCGGTACACCTTTCTGCATTACCGTAGATTATCAATCGTTGGAAGACGATACTGTCACGCTGCGGCACCGCGATAGCATGGAACAGGAGCGTGTGGCCGCCTCAGACCTGGAACGCATCATCGGCGATTTGGTGGGCTGGAAAAACCTACTGACAGGCCTATAAGCCGGTAAGGTTTTCCGCTGGTATGAGCTCGCCGTTTACCAATACATCAACAGCGGGTGCGCCGGATGGTGAATGGATGCTATAGTCGATTACCTTACCATCCCGCCAGGCGATATCCACTGTGTAATTTCCGCGTGCTTTCAAACCTTTTACCTCCCCCGCTTTCCATGCGGCTGGTAGGGCGGGGAGCAGGTGGATAAAACCCGCATGGCTCTGCAGCAACATCTCTGCGATACCGGCCGCCCCCCCCAAATTACCGTCGATCTGGAAAGGCGGATGTGCACAGAATAAATTTGGATATGTGCCGGCATTGGCACGTTCATAGGTCGTCTCGTGGCCAAATGCCGGCTGCAATAACTGCCGTAAAATCTCCAATGCATGGTCGCCATCCTGCAACCGTGCCCAAAAAAGAATCTTCCAAGCACGGCTCCAGCCGGTTCCGCCGTCGCCACGTACCTCCAGGGTCTTTTTGGCCGCCGCTGCCCATTCGGGTGTGGTCTGCGGAGAGATAAACGCCGCCGGATACAGCCCGTAAAGGTGCGACACATGCCGGTGCTGGGGCTCCGGTTCGGCGTAGACGTCCAACCACTCCATTACCCGTCCATCCGGACCGACCTGTACCGGTGGGGGCAAGTGCGCTAAACTAAGCGACAATGAATCCACAAAAGCATCCCGCAGCCCCAATGTGTCGGCGGCGGCGATTACATTATTATATAATTCCCTTACGATCTGATTATCGATTGTCGGGCCCATCACCACACTCGCGCGCTTACCGTTGGGCATCAAAAATGCGTTCTCCGGTGAAACCGAAGGTGCCGTTACTAACCAGCCATGGGTCGGTTCTTTTATAAGCATATGGTGATAGAACAAGGCTGCATCGCGCAATACGGGATACACGTCCCGAAGATAATCGGTGTCCATGGTAAATAAATAGTGCTCCCAAAGGTGGTTGCACAACCAGCCGGAGGCTGTACTCGCTCCCCAGGATGCCTGTTCGCCCGGCGCCGAATAACCCCATACATTCGTCATCATGTAACATACCCAACCTGGTGCGTTGTAATAGGCCTTCGCTGTGTTCCTACCCGCTTCGGCAATGGCTTTGATCATGTCAATAAACGGCCCATGCAGTTCGGACAGGTTGCCGACCTCTACCGGCCAATGGTTCATCTGGGCATTGATATTGAGATGGTAATCGCCATTCCAAGGTGTTTGTACGCGGTGCGCCCACAGTCCTTGCAAGTTGGGCGGCAATAACCCTGGCCTGGTACTGCAAATACTGAGGTACCGGCCGTATTGGAAATACAATGCCGCCAAGGCATTATCGTCCGCCGGGTTGTCGAAGAACCTTTTCAATCGCTGGTCGGTCGGTATGTCATTGGTTTGCGGGCCGGAAATATGCAAAGACACGCTGTTGAACAACTGTTGAAAAGCCGACACGTGCCGCGCTTTCTGCGTTCTATAGGGTGTCTCCAAGGCGTTTTCCATCAAGCGGGCCGACCGCCTTTCGTAAGCATTGCCCCTAAAATCCGTGGCAGCGGAAAAGTAAAGAGTTGCTTCGTCCGCGCCGATGAGCTTCAAGGCCTTACCTTCGCTAACCAACTTGCCCCCAACGTGCTCGATGCGGACACGCGCCAAATAACGCATCCCGGTACCGCCGCGGCCATCGTTCAGTGTACCAAAAAGTTGCAATTCCTCACCGACCATCCGTAGCTGTGCATTCTCCGTCCGCGCCATGGTCACCGAAAAAGTCAACGCCTTCTGGGTATCCGCGGAAAGCCGGATAACCCCCACGTCACCATCAAACGAGGTGAAATACTCCCGTAAGTAGGTGATTCCACCCCGTTTATAAGACGTTTCCGCAGTGGCCGTTGGTAGATCGAGGCTCCGCCGGTAATCCACCGCTTCGCCTTGTTGGTCGTCGTATTGGATCTTCAGCTCACCGAGCGTTTGGAAACAACCATACGGTACATCGGCACCATTGCCGTGGCCACTACCGTCTCCTACACAGACGAAGTTAGCACCCACCCATTCTTCAGCTTCGTCGTTCCTGCCCTGGAGGAGTAACCGCTGGATTCGATCCACGCTTTTGTAGGCGTCATAATTGTTTGGATCCTGCTCGCTGCCAGACCAAAGCGTGATGTCATTCAGTACAATTTTTTCTTGGTTAAGGCCGCCATCGGGCATCATGCCTAATCGGCCATTGCCCAACGGCAATGTCCCCTCCCAAACCGTTGCAGGCTTGTCATACCACAGCTGCAAAGCTTGTTGCGCATGCGCCGTTTGGAAAAAGCCCCAACATAGGGCCAACCATCCTAATTTTTTCATGGCATTTATTTAGGCCTGTCCCCTGCTTCTTGGTCGTAAATATTAAATTCCGCGATCGATACCGGCGATCGATCGCCTACGACGCCTGCAACCGCATCAATAGTAAACCGGAAATAGCGTGCCTCCACTTCGTCGTCAAAAGCCACGTACTGCATCGCCGGGTTTGCAACGATGTTGGCGAACTCGCCAAGGGCAACGGTCTCCCATGTATTTCCATCATTACTGGTGGTTAATTGAAATCTGCTTACAAGGCCAGCGGTTTCACCGTCCTGCCTCGGCAGGTAGCTAAAGCCGGTAACCGTGTGTGTACGTCCCATGTCAATCGCCACTTGTTGTGGCAGTTTCTTTCCTTCCGTCAGCCAAAAGGTCTCTGTACGGCCATCGACGGCTAATGCAGGGTCGCCATTTTCGAAGCCATTGTCAATCAGCCGCCACCCCGTGCGGTCGACACCGACACGCTCCATTACACTATGGGATGGACGACTTGGATTCGCTTCTTTGAACAGACCGAAATCACTCAGCGCCACGGCGACCGGTGCGAATAAACGCAGCCGTAGCCGGTGGGCGGTAACGGGTTTCTCCAGGGGGATAATCCGACTAGCCCCAATGCTGGTTGCATGGGCAAGCGGCGCCCATTCCCCGCCTTGCCACATATCCACCCACACGCTATCCAGTCGTTGGCCAAGTTTGATGTTCTCGCGCAGGCGAATCAGGTCAAACGTCGTCGCACGCTCCAGGTCGATAATCAATTCGGGAGATGTCACACCGTCGTCGCTGGCCCAATAGCTATAACGGTCGTTATCAATTAAGTTTCGCGCACCGAAATGATCGGTATCGCCATCACGGACATTCGATGTTTCAAAGCGAGCTTCGGCAGCCAGGTTCGTTGAGAATGTTTGGGCTAGCTTTTTGCCAAAGCCTTCCAGCGACGCTACATCCGCTGCGTGGAGCAACCCATTTGTGTCTGGCGCAAGCCCTAAATTCAGCGCCGCTCCACGCCCCACGCTTTTAAGGTATAGGTCGAAAAGTTGGTCGGGGGTTTTTACCTGATGGTCCTGTTCGGGGTGGTAGAACCAACCCGGCCGAAGCGGAACATCGCACTCCGCGGGAATCCAAAATTTCCCGTCACGTTGGCCACTGCCCAAAAAACGATCGTCGACATGGCCGGGAGCGGCCTTTCCTCCATCCGGACCAATGGGAGTGAAGGTCGCCCATGACGTTTCAGGGGCAATGCCTTTTTCGTTCCCCACCCACCGAGTATCGGGACCAATATCGCTGAATATAACAGCGGTCGGCTGCATCTCTCGGGTGATAGGCCAGGTCTTTTCCTCCCATTCGTAATAAGTGGACCGGTCGATGCGCCGCATTTCATTAGCACCACCATAATATCCATCACCGCCGTTTGCTCCATCATGCCAACTCGTAAACAGCTCACCATAACCACTATACAATTCTCGCAACTGTTCACGATAAGCCTCAGCATACTCTTCATTGCCGTACGCTGCGTCGTGGCGGTCCCAAGCCGATACATATATGCCAAATTGCATGCCCTGCTTATGGGCGGCTTCCATAAATTCCTTTACCATGTCCCCTTCGCCGTTGCGCCATGGGCTATTTGAGATATTATAATCGGTGGTTTTGGTGGGCCAAAGGCAAAATCCGTCGTGGTGTTTTGCAACTGATATTAGTCCATTGCACCCTGCTGATTTTGCCGCAGCAGCAATTTGGTTGGCATCGAAGTGCTGCGGATTGAACAAGCTGACCGGAGCGTCACCAAAACCCCATTCCTTGTTCTGGAAAGTAGTCGGGGTGAAATGGATAAGGCAATAAAGCTCCATCTCGTGCCAGTTCAGTTGCGCCGCCGTCGGTATCGGCCCGTAGGGCGCCGGCTCATTTTTTGTCCGGTTACCGGATGAATCGCACGAGCCAATAACGATTAGGCCTGCCAGCCACATCAAATTCAAATATCTTTTACGGTTAATATCTATCATAATGAAATGGTTCTATCGAAAAGTAAAGATAATAGTTTGATGGATAGAATAAACCCATTGCGAGAATAATTGAGTTTTTGGGTAATACATTTGCATATAAAAATTATAGAAATGTGTTGCTATCTCGTTCGTTCTCAGAGCCCTCTAAAGACATCAAAATTATATAGCTGAAAATCAAAAAGTTATTTAACAAAAAATGGGTTTTTCAAAAAACACTATAAAAAAGGTAGACTTTGTGTATATTTGTGCCGTATTACCAACTATCAAAGATATGGGACAAGCATCATTTATAAGAAAACAACAGGTAGATCCGCGGATCACGTTGGTCGGTGCAGGACCTGGGGATCCGGACCTCATCAGTTTGAAAGGTATTAAAGCCCTGAAAACCGCAAATGTCATCCTTTATGACGCGCTGGTAGATGAACAATTGTTGACCTATGCACCCTCGGAGACGATCAAAGTATATGTCGGCAATCCGTCCGGCGACGAAAATTTTTCACAAGATGTTGTTAACCAGTTGATGGTTGATTACGCGTTGAATTTCGGTCACGTAGTACGGTTGAAGGGTGGTGACCTTTTCGTTTTCGGCCGCGGATATGAAGAGTTGGAATACGCGGCTTCATATAGTATCGAAACCTCGGTTGTTCCCGGGATTTCAAGTGCCATTTCGGTACCCGGCTTGCAAGGCATTCCCGTAACCCATAAGGGGGTAAGCAATAGCTTATGGATCCTTTCAGGATGCGACGACGAAGGGAACCTTTCGGCAGAATTAAAGGATGCAGCTCAAAGTCGTGCAACAGTCGTGGTGCTTTTGGGTTTCGATAAGTTACCAGAAATCGTCGCCCTTTACCAGACTGCCGGCAAGGGGCGCTTGCCGGTCGCGGCCATTCAGAACGGATCGATGGCGAATGAAAAGGTAGCCATTGGTATTGTCAATACCATTGTAGAGGTCACCGAAGAAAAACAACTCGACAACACGGGACCCGTATTACTGGTGTTCGGATCCGCAGTCGAGCTGAATCGGCAGTTCCACCCTATCCGTAGGTTTTTCCAGCTGACAGCGTGTAGTGAGCACATCGGCGAATAACAGGGCCGTTCGCTAACCTTTTGGGGCAGGTTGGTCACTTACGCAACGGAAACCTAGGTTGTTGCTTCCACTACTGATTTCCCCTTTTCCCCGGCTGCCAGCGATATAGCGTTCACAATACTGTTCATTACAAAGGAACGACCCCCCACGCTGTACCCGTTTCACGGTTCCGGGCTCCAACGGGTCGTAGCTATCTTTTGGCCCTTCCGGGTCGTGGGCGGGACTATTCTCATAGTAGTCTGGACGATAATAATCCGAGCACCATTCCCATACGTTTCCATCCATATCGTACAAACCCCAAGCGTTGGGACCGTATGATTTGACGGGTGCAACACCTTTGAAGCCATCTTCACCGTTATCTTCTGTGGGAAAGCTTCCCTGGTATACATTGGCTATCCACCGACCCTCGGGTTTCAGGTCATTGCCCCAGTAATACTTGCTATCGGAATGCCCCGCGCGGGCGGCGTACTCCCATTCGGCTTCCGTCGGCAGCCTTTTGCCGGCCCATTTGGCAAAAGCCGCTGCATCGGCATAAGCTATATGCACTACAGGCTCATTTTCGCGGCCCTCAAGATCACTTCCCGGTCCTTCGGGCTGTCGCCAACTTGCACCGGGGACATAACTCCACCACTGCAGGTGATTGTTCAGGCTCACCGCTCGATCTGGTGGCGTAAATACCGCAGAACCTGGCTGCAACGCATCCAGGGGCACATTCGGGAAATCCTTCGGATCCAGCGGGCGCTCCGCGATGGTTTGGTAGCCCGTTGCCGCTACAAACCTGGCGAATTGCGCATTAGTCACCTCGTGCTCGTCCATCCAAAAACCACCTACAGTTACTTCATGTACCGGGCTCGCATCAGCGAACTCCGCAGTCCCCATAAGGAATTTCCCGCCTTGAACGTAAACCATGGTAGCGTCATCCGCCCCCAGAAACGTATGTTCCTTCTCAGATTCCGCAATTGCGGCCGCGCGTGAGGGAATTCCGTGCGAGACGCAGGTTACGGTGCTATCAACGATAGCCGCAGATGCCGCCCGCTTGCCATCTTGAGGTGTTTGGTTACAAGCAGCCGCCAGTACTGCGACCGAAGCAAATAAAAAAACACGTATGAATCGATGTTTCAAAACCATGGGAACTATACTCTATGACACTAAGTTAAACACTTGCAATGAAAGGTTAAAGATATGGTTTTGGCCATTAATTATAAAAAGTATTGGTAAAAGAGAACCCGGGGGGCTTCTAACCTCCCTCCTTGGATATTTTGGGGCGACAAAAAAAAAGCCCCACGGTTTGCACCATGGGGCTTTGTAGGTTTTGGCGCCGACCTACTCTCACGCCTTTTACGGCAATACCATCGGCTCTGGCGGGCTTAACTGCTCTGTTCGGTATGGGAAGAGGTGATCACCGCCGATATAGGCACCAGTAAAT
>NZ_JBMQOC010000025.1:0-18454 GCF_053550995.1 Parapedobacter sp. | reverse complement strand
CGGCTTTGGTGTAGGGGGTGATGTCGTGTGTAACGGTAAACGTGCCAAAAGCCCCCGAACCTTTCGCATGCATGCGCCGCTCGGGGATGACCTCCCGATCAAAATTGGCCATTTTTTCGAGGAACCAAAAATCTTGCATGAGGAGCGGACCCCTCGGACCGGCCGTCTGCGAGTTTTGGTTGTCTGGAACCGGAGCCCCGGTCTGTCTGGTTAGTTTTCCCTTGTTCTCTTCCATGCTATTGTTATTTTAGTGAGTACACACAAATATATATAGGTTATATTGATTGTTCTGTTTAAACATGATAAATAGTGTTTATATGTTCATAGACGGGCTAAATAAATGGCACCTACTAATCTACGGAATAATCGCATAACTTGGCGAAACATTTTTATGAATGTAACAGCAAAATTTATTGTATTTTATGTGCAATTGTCTTAGGTTAGCGGCGCATGCAAATCAAAGACCACATCATCATACCGCTTGGCTGCATCCTTATTTTGCTGGGGTGCTTTTTTTCGGGCTGTAGGGGTACGGCCGAGGATGAGAACCACGATCCGCGCCGGCCTTCGTTCAAGCCGATAGTAGGTATCGATTTCTATGAGGTGAGGCGTTCGTTCGACAACGGCCTGGCATACGACTCGATCGGTTTTGTACAGGAGGCAGAATGGCATATCAAGTTTACGCGTGAAGATGCCGTCCAGATTTATGTGCCCGGAAGTGACTCGTCGTTCAATTTTGAGATCACGCACGATCACGACTCCTTTTTCCACTTTGCACGTGAGAGCTGGAAGGTCGTCGACCTCAACAGGGATAGCCTCATGTTGCAGCGGCTGAGCCTTGATGGGCTGCGGGTGAACAAGATGCGCTCCAACGTATATATGCGTTTCTATGCCAAAGATTACCTCCATGGATTGGGTACATCGTTGGAGCGGCTGCGCGAGCCACGCCGGCAGGATACCTTGTTTGTGCAGCAGATGGTGCAACGTGCCAACCGGAACCTCGACGATGTAGATAGCTCGTATTCATCCAAGAATTACCCCAAACTGGCGAGCAAAAGTGAGATGCTCGAAATCGAGCGCCGGCAGTACGACAGCCTCGCGTTGATGAGCCAATCGTCGGCCTATGAATACCTATATCCGGAATACGATATCACGATCCACCGGGCCTACAAGGATTTTTACCATACGTTTTCCGTTCTCGTGGGGCCCGATGGCAAATTGCGCCTGGGCAAGTTTTTCGTGATGCCGGAGTTTGTGGAATCAAGGCGGCGTGTACTCGAAGGCATTGTAGATGTCTACCTGCAGCACCTGCTCGACGTTACCCCGGCAACGACCCTCGGGCTACCGCATAACAGTGTGGTATACTTGCGGGTACGGGGAAAGCAGGATGGATAGACAAAAAATGATGATGAACGCCCTCCGTTACGGATTACTTTTTGCGTCGGCCATCTTCCTTTGGGCGTTGTTGGAAACGGTATTGGGACTCCACGACCGCTATATCCGCTACCACGAATATTTATCTTATTTCTTTGCGGTTCCGTCGGTCGGCATCATGTACGTGGGCATCTGTGCGGGTGAAGAAACGCCTGCTAAAGGTATGCGTTTCCGTAGAGCCCTATGGAAAGGTTTGGCGATTACGGCAGTGGTCGCCGTACTAAGTCCGGTAGTATGGCTGGTTTTCTGCACATTCGTCAATCCCGCTTTTTTGGGTAACATGGCCCAATACGCCATTGAGTCAAACGCGATGACCCCTTCATTGGCTGCGAAACGGTATGCATTGCCCAATTACCTGTTCGTATCAGCGTTTTCCATGGCCATTATCGGTGCGGTGATTTCATTGGTAATTGCCATCATCATGGCGGGGCGCCAGCGTAAGCAGTAATTTTCTGTTTCTTCCCCGGATTCCTTACCTTAGCCCGTGAAACAAAAGCACTATGTTTGATAAATTAATGGCAGCCCAACAGAAGGCTGAAGAAATAAAAAAGCGGCTTGACCAGGTGATGGTAGCCGGCGAGGCCGAGGGCGGCGCCATCAAAGTAATCGCCACCGCCAATAGGGAGGTGACGGATGTACGTATCGACCCGGCGTTCCTTGCCCATGTAGACAGGGAACAATTGGAAGAATTGCTGGCCGTAGCCATCAACAATGCCATGAAACAGGCCGAAAACGTGAGCCAAGCCGAGATGCAAGGCGCGGCGAAAGACATGCTGGGTGGATTAGGCGGCCTTTTTTAAGCCGCCATCCACCATATTACTGGGCCGATTTATTAATGTGGTATTGCACGAGATCGTCTATCGGCGACCGTATGATACGTCCCACTTTCATGCCATACTGGTTCGCGGTTTCTTCCAACACATTCCTGAAGTTGTAACCGACGGAGCCGATACAGTTGAACGTATGGTTTTGGTAATCGGGGTAGCGCGATACGAGGTTGCGGAAAAAGTCGTCGAATGCCGCCTGCACGATGCCCCGGGTATAGTTGATATTGACCGATACATCGTATACGAATTTGCTGAAACTAGCACAGAAACGGTTGGCCAACGGTTTGGTATAAACGGCGTCCATCACGTCGTCGGGCGTCAATTTATAGGTTTCCCAGAAAACTTCCCGTACATCTTCGGGCATAAAGCCACGGATGTAGTCGGTAAGCAGTTTCTTGCCGATATAGCAACCGCTGCCCTCGTCGCCTAGTATATAGGCCGCCGAATCGATATTGTGGGCGACGTCTTTGCCATCGTAGATACAGGTGTTGGTGCCCGTGCCGAGAATCGCGGCGAAGCCCGGTTGGTCGCCCAGCAAGGCGCGTGCGGCGGCCAGCAGGTCGTGCCCTACGAAAACCTTCGAGTTGACGAACACTTTCTCCAACGCTTCGACAACAATATTGGCTTTTTCTTCGTTATGTACACCCGCGCCGTAATAGTTCACTTCGGTTACCTCATTGTACGGTAAATCCTTGGGCAGCCCCTTCCTGAGTGAGTTTACGATATATTCGCTATCTACGAAATAAGGGTTGTACCCCTCTGTGTTGAAATACACTTTTTTCCCAGCGTTGTCCAGCAAGCACCAATTGGTTTTGGTCGATCCTCCGTCTGCAATTATAATCATTTGTTGGGTGTTAGTTTTGTTGGTTTTTTTCCAGTTTAATGATATTCATTCAATTATGTGCGCCGAAAATACGGTTTTCCCCGAAAATAATGACATTATCGACTTCCTTATTTCAAAAATAGTGCAACATGGGCGCATATTCAGCTAGTGGCCGCCCTCGGTATGGATGCTTTCGATGTCGTATCCCTGTTTTTTCAGGATGCCCGATACCTTCCACGCAAAGAACGCCAGGTAGGCAAAGCACGCCACCGGAACCCAATACGACAGATGGATATCATGCAGCACATCCGCTATACTGCCCTGCAACGGTGGAATGATGGCGCCGCCCAGGATCATCATGATCAGTAGCGCAGACCCTTGGCTGGTGTATTTTCCGAGCCCGGTGATGCTCAGCGCAAAGATGCTGGGCCACATGATGGAGCAGACCAAGCCACCGCTGATGAATGCAAAGATGCCGACTTCGCCGTCGGTATAAAGCCCGATGAGCATGGCGATGGCACCCAGTATACCGAGCGCCATGAGCAATTTGGCCGGTCTGGCTTGGGCCCAGAAATTGGCTCCGATCATCACGGCGATACAGATGGCATATATATATAGGTCGGATACATCGCGTCCGCTGATCCAGTTAACCAGCAGGATGACACCGAAGGCGAGGTAAGGAACCAATATGGTTAATATGAGTTGCATGCGCCTGCTGGTCTTGAACACCGTAACAGCCCCCATCCAGCGGCCGATCATCAGGCTACCCCAATACAACGAAATGAAATGCGAGATCTGGGATTCGTCATGGCCGCCGAATTCGGGCGTTTTCAATAAAGCCCCCAGGTTGCTCTGTATGGTTACTTCTACACCCACGTACACAAAAATGGCAATCATGCCCAGCGTAAGCTGGGGGTATTTCATGGCGCCCCAGCCGTCACCATTCTTCTGGGCTGAGCCATTGGATAAGAACAGGATCGTTACGACGGCGAGCAACGCGATAATGAGTAGGGCCAAGGTCGCTTCATGCCCGAACCGTTCGGGAAGGAGGAAGCCAATCAGGATGAGTGCCAACACGGACAACGTGATGGCGACGAGTGCCTTGGTAAGCTTGTTGCTGCGCTCGGGCTCGTCGTCTGAAGTGACGCGCGGCATATTGCGGATGGCAAAGAAGCCAGCGACCAGCAAAAATACACCTGCCAGGATGATATAAAGGATGTTAATGGAACTGATCGGTGCATTGGCAACCTGATCGGGTGTGGCCACTACCGTGCCGAATAGGATGAGGGTGATAATGATCGGGCCAATGGTCGTGCCGAAGGAGTTGACGCCACCCGCGAGGCTGAGACGGTGTGCCCCTGTGGCGGGGTCGCCGAGTGCCACGGCAAACGGATTTGCCGCCGTTTGCTGCAACGAAAACCCAAGTGCGATGACGAAGAACGCCATCAGGATGAACAGGTACTCCGAACTCATTACCGCCGGGATCATAAACAAGGCACCCACTACGGAGATGAGCAAACCGTAGATAATACCTTTTTTATAACCGATGCGGTTGAGGAAGTCATACCCCACGCCGCTCGAATAGAGGTACAACAATAAAGACCCGATATAATAGGCGCCGTAAAACGCCGAGTCTATCAGCTGCGATTCGAATTGGGTCAGGTCGAAATGCGATTTGCAAAAGGGGATGAATACACCGTTGGCTCCCGCCAGGAACCCCCAGAAGAAAAATACCATGGTAAGCGAATACAACGCTGATGCGTAGCTTTTATTTGAATTGCTTGTCATTGTTTCACATGCTAGGTTAGCGAAATTTTCGCCTAACTTAGGGGTTTTTAAAACAATTATTCAAACTTTTTCGGGACTTTTCTGTTGGGTTAGGTAATAAATCGTTTTACCTATTTGAAATACAGCATGTTATTTAAGCTTTTTTTTAAACGCCGTAAGAGGGTATGCAAGCTGCATTTTCTTTTGGTTGTTGGGGCCGGCCATTATTTTTTTAATATTTTTTTGAAAAGACAAATGGAATACGTTACTTTGCGCAGTATTCTCAAAGTTTATCCTAGATACTTCGTCGAAAATTCTTTGATTTCTGAAGATTAAATGCTGAATCACTACTGTTTGGAAATGGACGGCTGCACGAGGTGGATGAATTTCTTTGTATAACAGCAAATCCATATATTATTTATATTTTTTAGTTGAATGAATATTAATGAACTGAACGCGAAACTCGTGTCTGAGTTACGTGAAATAGCGAAGTTAATCGGTATCGCAGACGTAGAGAAGCTTCGGAAGCAAGAGCTGGTGGCCAAAATTGTCGAAACGGGTGAGGAGGAAGCCAAAAACGCTGCCTCGGAAGCGGAAACCGCCACAGCGGATGCCCCCGAAGCGGTAGGCGAGCGCCCCCGGAAACGCACCCGTACCATGAAATCGGCCGAGCCGATCAGTGTGCGCAATACACGCGACGATTTTTCGGCCGATAGCCGCGAAACGACCGCCCCGGTGGATAACCGACCCGAAGCAGCCGTATCGAAACCTGCTAATGGAACCAAAATGGAAGGCCCCGCCGGAAGCCTCGACTTCGACAATGTCATCGTCAATGAAGGCGTGCTGGAAATTATGCCCGATGGATATGGTTTCCTCCGGTCTTCAGACTACAATTACCTGACCTCGCCGGATGATATTTATGTATCGCAATCGCAGATCAAACTTTTCGGCCTCAAAACGGGTGATACCGTGCGCGGGAGCATCCGGCCACCGAAAGAAGGCGAGAAATATTTCCCGTTGGTTCGTGTAGAAGCCATCAATGGCCAGAACCCGGCGGAGGTGCGCGACCGCGTGCCCTTTGATTTCCTGACGCCGTTGTTCCCAACCGAACGGTTGAACCTCTTTACCGGGCCGGGAAATTATTCGACGCGGATCATGGACCTGTTCACACCCATCGGTAAAGGCCAGCGCGGATTGATCGTGGCCCAACCCAAAACGGGTAAGACGATGTTGCTCAAGGATGTTGCCAACGCTATTGCAAAAAATCACCCCGAGGTATACCTGATCATCCTCCTGATCGACGAACGTCCGGAAGAAGTGACGGATATGGCCCGGAGCGTACGTGCGGAAGTGGTGTCCTCTACGTTCGATGAGCCGGCTGACAGGCACGTGAAGATTGCAAATATCGTGTTGGAAAAGGCCAAACGCATGGTAGAGTGCGGGCATGACGTGGTCATTTTGCTGGATTCGATCACGCGATTGGCCCGGGCGTACAATACGGTAGCGCCCGCATCGGGTAAGATCCTCTCGGGCGGTGTGGATGCCAATGCGCTACACAAACCGAAACGTTTCTTTGGTGCCGCACGTAATATCGAACACGGGGGTTCATTGACCATATTGGCAACGGCACTGATTGATACAGGTTCTAAAATGGACGAGGTGATATTCGAGGAATTCAAGGGAACGGGTAACATGGAACTGCAGCTCGACCGGAAACTCTCCAACAAACGGGTATTCCCCGCCATCGACCTTATTGCGTCGAGTACACGTAGGGACGACCTGTTGAACGATCGGGAGACGCTGCAACGGATATGGGTACTGCGTAATCATTTGGCCGATATGAATTCGATGGAAGCCATGGAATTCTTGTTGTCGCAGATGCGCGGAACCAAATCCAACGAAGAGTTCCTCATCAGCATGAATGGTTAATCATTGATAATGGCTGTAGCATGCTTGCTACAGCCATATTTTATGAAAGCACATATTCCCAATTTTATAACCTGCCTGAACCTATTCAGCGGTTGTGTTGGCGTGACCTTCGCCTTCGCGGGCCAGCTAGAGGTGGCCGCTTATTGTGTGCTTGCGTCGGGGATTTTTGATTTCTTCGATGGGTTGGCCGCGCGCGTGCTGCACGTGAAATCGACCATTGGAAAGGAACTCGATTCGTTGGCCGACGTAATTAGCTTCGGTTTCCTGCCCGGAGCCGTACTCTATAGCTTGCTGGGGTCGGCATGGCCAGGCCATACCTACGTGCCTTATTTCGGGTTTCTGGTAACGGTGTTTTCGGCACTCCGATTGGCGAAATTCAATATCGACGATCGGCAGTCGACGGATTTTGTTGGCCTCAATACGCCGATGAATGCCTTTTATGTGATTTCGCTTCCTTTCATAGCGGCAACGTACGGAGCCATTGTATACCATCCGGCCTTCTTGATAAGCAGTATCGTGGTGACTTCTCTGTTATTGGTCAGTAATGTGCGGCTTTTCTCCTTGAAAATCAATTCGTTTTCATGGCATGAAAACGGCTGGAAATTCACCTTTCTGCTGGTTAGTGCGGTGTTGGTGGCGGTATTGAAGTTTGCGGCTGCCCCGTTGGTGCTGGCACTTTATTTTTTGTTTTCCTATATCCACTTCCGGCAGCGGCAGTAAGTCACGGCCAGCGCCGTCAGTCAATCGTTTTCAAGTACGCACGCAATTCCCCGTAAAGCACGTCCAGCCTCGGCAGCATCGTGGCGAGTTTGCCAGCAATGGCATCAACATTTTGACGGTGTTTCGCATCATCTTCGATTTCCTGCAATTCCTGGCGCATAGGGTTGGCACCCACATACGCGAGTGTCGGCTTGATATGGTGGGCCTGCTTATAGGCGTGTTCCCAGTCCTCTTGTTCCACATAGGCGGCAAGCAGTGCCACATCCACGGGGGTCTGTTTGATGAAAAGCTCTAGTATTTCACGGATAAGTTGCGTGTTGCCGCTCGAAAGATCCATCAGGTAGGTCAGGTCGGCCTGTTCAAAGTTCATGTTGTTCATAGGTGTCCGGATTAAAAAGTCGTACGGCAAGCTGATCGGAAGTCTCATCCAGTAGCTCGCAGCTTGTCTTCCCTAATACGGGGTGGATGAATCCTGGTGCGATTTCTTGCAATGGTGTTAATGCAAATCGGCGGTCTGGCAAATAGGGATGCGGTATCTGTAGGTTCGCCTCATTGACGACAGCACCATCATAGTACAAAATATCGATGTCAATCAACCGCGATTCCCATTTATCTACGCGTACGCGCCCCAACCGCTTTTCGATGGCGTTGATCTCCCGAAGCAACGACCGTGGTTTCAGTGGTGTTGCAACCCATACTGCCTGGTTGAGGAAACTAGGTTGCCCTTCATTGCCCCAGGCTTCCGTTTCGTAGATTGACGAGATGCGGCACAAGGTTCCGATTTCACTAGCTATTTCGCGGCGTGCGCGGCTTAATTGGGCAACTCTGTTGCCCATGTTTGTACCCAATAATAAATAGGCGTCCGTGGTAACCAGCATACAAGCGATATCGATCGGTTTCGATAGGCAAACTTAGGGAAACGGCTATTTATATCCAAATAAATAGCATTGTAACGAATCGGCGGTACCATCGTCCAATCCCTACCGTGGCGAGACGTACGCCATTTGTCAATACAGTGAAGTTTTTCTAAGTTTGAACACCTTTTTAATAATAGAATTGCATATGAAATCATTTTTCAAATACGTGCTCGCTACCGTAACCGGTATCGTCATTTCGTTCATCCTGTTGTTCGTGGTGGGGTTAATCATCATCGGTGCCCTGGTGACCTCCATGAGCGCAGAGAAAGAAACCGTCGTTGCGGCCAACTCCTTGCTGCTGATCGACCTTAAGCACGAGATCACGGAGCGAACGATCCCCGACCCGTTCGAAGAGCTCGATTTGCCCGGATTCATCACGGTAAAGAGTTTCGGACTGAACGACATACTTAAACGCATAGATGCCGCCAAGGACGATGAACGCATCGAAGGTATTTGCCTCGACCTTTCTTCCGTAGCGGCCAGCTTTGCCACGCTGCAGGAAATCCGCGATGCCCTGCTCGACTTCAAAGAGTCCGGTAAATTCATCGTTGCGTATAGTGAAGGCTACACCCAACGCGCCTATTACCTGGCCTCAACGGCCGATCGGGTTTATATCAATCCGGAAGGATCGATAGACTTCAGGGGCCTTGCCTCGCAGACCGCCTTTTTGAAGGGCACGCTGGATAAGTTGGGTGTTGAAGCACAGGTGGTGAAAGTGGGGACATTCAAAAGTGCCGTAGAGCCGTTTGTATTGGACAAGATGAGCGATGCCAACAGGGAGCAGGTCAGCTCTTTCTTGGGGAGCATATACGATCATTTCATTGCCCAGATCGGCGCGAGCCGCGGCATGGCGATCGATTCATTGCGCACCATTGCCGATGGTTACCTGGTACGTACCGCCGACGATGCGGTGACCTATGGGTTGGCCGACGGTAAACGCTACAAGGACGAGTTTTTGGCCGAGTTGAAAGACTCGCTCAACGTGGATCAGGAAAAAGATTTGAATGTCGTGTCGATCTTGAAATATAAGCCTACAGCGAAATCGGTGAGTGCATCTGTCCGCGAACGTGTTGCCGTGGTGTACGCGGTAGGTAGCATCGTGTCGGGCGAAGGCACCGACGACATGATCGGCTCAGAACGCATATCGCGCGAGCTGCGCAAGGTACGCCGCGATGATAAAGTGAAAGCGGTGGTGTTCCGCGTTAATTCGCCCGGCGGTAGCGCCCTAGCCTCAGACGTCATCTGGCGCGAAGTGGAGCTGTTGAGCCAGGAAAAGCCGATTATCGTATCCATGGGCGATGTGGCGGCCTCGGGAGGGTATTACATTTCAGCGGCGGCCGATTCCATTTTTGCCGAACCCAACACCATCACCGGTTCCATCGGTGTGTTCGGCCTGATCCCCAATATGCAGGAACTGTATAACGACAAGCTGGGTATTACCTTTGATGAGGTGAAAACGGGTAAATATGCCGACTTCCTGGCGAATGTGGACCGGCCGCTCACGGCCGATGAACGACAGATCCTCCAAATGCAGGTCAATCAGATCTACGATACGTTCCTGCAACGCGTGGCCGATGGCCGTGGCTTATCCAAGGCACAAGTGGATAGCATTGGGCAGGGGCGCGTATGGAGCGGACAGCAGGCCGTGGAACACGGATTGGTAGATCGCTTGGGCAGCATGGACGATGCGATTGCCGCTGCCGCGGATAAGGCCGGCTTGGAAACCTACCGCGTGGTCACCTACCCGGCTATCAAGAGTCCGTTCGAGGCATTGTTAGGCGGCTCTGCCGACCGGATCAGCACGTGGCTCAGTAAGCGTGAGTTGGGCGAACACTACCGGTATTATGAGCAAGCGAAAGCCGCATTGCAGGTGCGTGGTATACAGGCGCGGCTTCCGTTTACCATGGAGATCTATTGACGCCATGGTGTCGATTACCGAATGCCCGCGCGATGCCATGCAAGGATTGCACCGTTTTATTCCCACGGCGACCAAAGCGGCGTATATGGAACTGCTCCTCGGTGTGGGATTCGACCGGCTCGATTTCGGTAGTTTCGTGTCGCCCAACGCCATTCCCCAAATGCGGGATACCGCTGAGGTGCTGGACCGCTTGGATGGCGCTTTAGAGGGAACGGAAAGCTCCACGGAACTTCTCGCCATCGTTGCCAATGTGCGTGGGGCGGAGGCGGCGGTCCGGCATGGCCGGGTGAAGGTGCTCGGCTTCCCTTTTTCGGTTTCCGAGACCTTTCAACAGCGCAATGCCAACACGGGGATCCTACAAGCCCTCGATACCGTTAAACAAATCGCCATGATATGCCAGGCCCATGGCCGCACTCCGCTTGTGTATCTCTCCATGGGCTTTGGGAATCCATATGGTGACCCATGGAGCCCGGCCATCGTGGCCGACTATACGGAGAAGCTGGTGGCCATGGGAATCCGCCATTTTGCACTGGCAGATACGGTGGGGAATTCCACGCCGGAGACCATCACTTCGCTGTATCCGTATTTGCATGACACGTTCCCCGATATCGAACTGGGGTTACACTTGCATAGTACGCCAGCGACAGGTCGCCAGAAATTGGTTGCCGCACTTGATGCGGGATGTGTCCGCTTTGATACCGCGCTCCGTGGTTTCGGCGGATGTCCGATGGCTGCGGATAAACTGACCGGTAACATCGCTACGGAAACATTGCTGGAGCTGCTCGATGAGCGGGGTATCGAGACCGCGCTAAACCGAGATGCATGGGCCGCGGCACAACGGTATAGCTACGAAGTGTTTTGATTTTCCAATACTTATAGTAGCTTTGTTCCCCTTACATCATTAGCATTATAGATAGCATGAAGACGATAGACGATTTAGATTTTTCCGGGAAGAAAGCATTGATACGGGTAGACTTCAACGTACCCCTGGATGAACATTACGCCATCACCGACGATAACCGCATACAGGGGGCAACACCGACCATCAAGAAAATCTTGAACGATGGGGGGGCTGTCATCCTGATGTCGCACCTCGGTAGGCCCAAGGAAGGGCCTTCAGAAAAATTTTCCCTGAAACACATCGTCGCCCACCTCTCGGGCGTATTGGGTGTTGACGTGCAGTTTGCCGACGATTGCATCGGCGACGGCGCGTACGCCAAGGCTGCGGCACTGAAGCCGGGCGAAGTGCTCCTTTTGGAGAATCTCCGTTTTTATAAGGAAGAGGAAAAAGGCGATGCCGGTTTTGCCGAGAAGTTGGCTAAGCTCGGCGACGTGTATGTCAACGACGCATTCGGTACTGCCCACCGGGCACATGCTTCAACGGCCGTGATTGCGCAGTTCTTTCCAAATGCTAAATACTTCGGGTACCTTATGGCAGCTGAAGTGGGCAACGCAGAGCGCGTACTGAATAATCCACAGCGTCCGTTTACCGCCATTATGGGCGGGGCAAAGGTGTCCGACAAGCTCGAATTGATCGAGGCGCTGCTTGATAAGGTGGATAACCTCATTATTGGCGGCGGCATGGCTTATACCTTTGTAAAAGCACGTGGCGGCGAGATTGGCCAGTCGCTGGTGGAGCTGGATAAACTCGACCTGGCGAATGATCTGGTGAAGAAGGCGAAAAAGAAAGGGGTAAACCTCGTATTGCCCACCGATTGCCAGATTGCCGACAGGTTCGCGCCGGATTCGCCGGCATACGATGGTCCGAACGACCAAATTCCCGCCGATAAGATGGGGTTGGACATCGGCAAGGAATCGGGCGAGCATTTTGCCCAAGTGATCCTGGCTTCCAACACGATTTTGTGGAACGGCCCCATGGGTGTATTTGAGATGGACAAGTTTGCCAAAGGTACGCGCGCGGTCGCCGATGCCGTGGTGGCGGCTACCGAACGGGGTGCATTTTCGCTGATCGGCGGGGGCGACTCCGCAGCCGCGGTAAGCAAGTTTGGTATGACCGAACATGTGAGCTACGTGAGTACCGGGGGTGGTGCCCTGCTGGAATACATGGAAGGCAAGGAACTACCTGGCGTGAAAGCCATCAACGATTAAAAAGAGGAAGCGGCTTCGGCCGCTTTTTTTATGTGCTTGGCATGGACGATCATGCGGCTGATCTCAATTATTTGCTGCTTGTTAACTGATACCAACCATAGCATTACGATCCCAACGCCAACTACAAGTAGGATGATAAACCCCGTCCAACTTGGCCAGATATGCTTTTCTTTGGAGGTAGTGCCTTGAACGTGGGATTGGAGGGGCTTGGACGTACGCGACACCGATTGGACGGCCTGGTCTTGCTTGTTCGATCCGGCGACACTGGTCGAGTTTGGACATCCATCCGGTTGACTTGGCCGCGTATCCGGTTGGCAGCTGCCGCGACGAAGCGGCTATAATCTTTAAACGAGCTTATTATTGGTGGCAAAGGCTATGGCCTCAGAAACATTGCTGACGTCCAGCTTATGACACAAGTTCCTTTTATGAAATTTGACGGTGTCTTCAGAGATAAACAGCGCCTCAGCAATTTCTTTTATGGTGTAGCCGCGCGTTGACAATTGTAATATTTCACTTTCTCTGTCGGAAAGTTTTACTTTTTCATCTAGTTTCCAAAAATTGCCGGTTAAATCATAGGCGTGTATCTGATTGCTTCCCATTCGGTAGATTTTAATGTGGCCGGCTTCTTTTTCAGACGACAGCGAAACAATACACAAGGCTTTCCATATCTTGCCATCATTCGTCAAAAACATGGGTGTCAGTTTTTGATGGATCAAGATGGCCTTTCCCTCTTGACTTTTGATATGAAAATCGTAGGATATGGTGTATTCTTTCCGCTCATTTACAGGTATTTGTTCGTAAAAATCAAACCCTATGGTGTTGATTTTAATCAATAAGTCCAAGTCTTGCGGAATGACGCGTTGAAAATAAAATTTATACCCGAGTTCCTTGACTTCATCAGCGGTATGCCCACATAAGAACAATGGATTATCCGACACATAATCAAATCCTTTTTTTTCATAATCGATGATGTAAATACTGTTATAAGTTGTTTTAGCGAATGCTAGAACGACATCCATATAGTCGGTTATCTGCGTCTTTTCATCTTTAGTTACTTTCCTGACCGTATTCTTGGACGAAAAGAAATCTGTCATGTCAGCCATAACTGGTTTTTGTTGGTTTATACCAAAGGTAAACATTTTTTATGTTAATATGACAATGTCTTTGCGTGCTTGAAAACTACACTTTTGTGTAAGCTGGTGATTTACTGAACCTAGTATTTTAGGTGTAAATCGCTGATTATGAAATACTCAAACTATAACCTGGAAAAATTGTCATCAAATGAACTGCTTGACCTAGCGAAATTTGTGGTCGCTGAGAATTTTAAACATCATTTCGGAAGTGCTGACCTCTTGCGATGTAGCCATGAAATTAACAGCATATGTGTGGAAGAACACAGCTATTTTGATAATGCACAAATATTCGTGTCACGAAGTTTCGATCGATCTATTGTCGGCTCAATAAGAGTATTGAAATGGAACTATATGGATGTACTCCCTATTCGACGGATTTTCGGTATTAGCCCCTCAAATATCGATGGCGATCCTTATTGCAGGTCTATTTGGCATATCGGGAGATTCGCAATAAAAAGGGGGGTCAGAGATGTTAACCTCCTCAAACAACTGATGGCTTGTGCAATCGCTCCTGTATGTGAGAGTGAGAATGCCGTAGCCTATGCTGAATGTGATAGTAAGTTGCTTAGGGTATTGCTAGCTTTGGGGATTAATGCCTGTCCTTTGGGCAATTCAGTAAATTATCTAGGTTCTGAAACTATTCCTATCCGTATGACCCATGAAGGTTTATGGGATTTCTATTACAGAAATAAATTTATGGTACCAGTTGGCTTTTTGAGCTCCAATAATGGCAAACTCGAAAACTAAACTTTCGTTTAGTGGATTTGCGTTTTTTCACAAGTATATTTGATGTTATAACTATTGTTTAAGCCGAGAGTAGATGATCCGATATTATGAGCGCGATAGAAGCAATCATTGACGATGTATTATATCCCACGGAGAATATTGACCGAGTTACTTGGCACTATGCACGAGAAATAGGTTTGGAAGTCACTCGCGCATCGCTTCGAAAAACGGTAGAGGGACATCCGGATTATCCTAGCCTATTGGCCTTGAGCGATGCGCTGGAATCTTTTGGTGCAGAAACCGTAGCTGCACGATTAAACGAAAAACAATTGCGCGAACTGGGTCAACCCTACATCACACAGATCCGATTGAATAATGGAGGAGCACAAGTATTCACGGTAGTGCGGCCAGAAAAACAAGCACAATTGTCGTATCTGCATCCCGAAAGGGATCAATGGATTCTAACCACTATCGATGAATTTATCGATTTATTCCGAGGAGTTGTACTGGTGGCTGTTGGGAGGGAAGGTTTCGGTGAGCCAGACTACCGAAAAAAAAAGAAAACCGCCCGCAGAGGCTCCACTATTCGAAAAGCTGTTTTCGCTATTATTCCAGTATTTGTGTTCAGTACCGTTGCTCTCGGATTATGGCAATATGGGGTAGCTGCCATCTTTCCAACCGCTTACTTGTTGCTTGCTTTAGTTGGTACAATTTTGGGCATGCTGCTACTTCTCTTTGAGATTAATCGGCATAATCCAGCATTGAAACAGATTTGCTCAGGTTCAAAGAATCTTAGCTGTGGAGCCGTGCTAGATTCAGCTGTTTCAAAGATATTCGGTGTCAGTTGGTCGCTAATCGGGTTCGCCTACTTCGCGGGTACCTTGATTGCACTTCTTATTACAGGACTAACGACCCCGCCATTGTTACACCTGCTTTCGTGGTTAAGTCGTTTGGCATTGGGTTATACCATATTTTCATTATACTACCAATGGCGGGTGGCTAAACAATGGTGCACGCTGTGTCTGGCGACACAGGGTGTTCTTATGGCACAAGCTGCATTGGTTTTGATATTCGGGCAGTCATTCGTCGCGGATGCCCAACTTTCAATTACGTCGGTACTCACATTGGTCATATGCTTTACCCTTCCATTTTTAGGGGGCCTATTAATCATTCCCATTCTCAAAAGGGCGAAAGATGGTGAAAATCATAGAAGAGAGCTGACTAAGATAAAGCGCAATGATCAGATATTCAGATCGTTGCTTGAAAAACAGCGATCTGTCACCGAAGACGACAATGGATTGGGTATTACTCTCGGTAGGCCAGACGCAAAGCATCGGATTATTAAGGTGTGCAACCCTTATTGCGGGCCGTGTGCTAAGGCTCACCCCCTTATAGAAGAAATTTTGCGCATCAATCCGGACGTACAGGTACGGATTATATTCACTGCCATGGATGATGATAAAGATATTAGGGCTGCGCCTGTGCATCATTTACTTGAAATATTCCAACAGGGTGATGAGCAGACTTTGAAGAGAGCATTGAACGATTGGTATTCACCCAAGAAGAAAGATTATGCAGTGTTTGCAGCTAAATACCCGATGAATGGCGCCCTGCAGTCTAGGGGAAATGACATCAAGGCAATGAGGAAATGGTGCGAAAAGATGGAAATCCATTTCACTCCTACGTTTTTCGTGGATGGATACCAGCTACCTAGCATGTATACGCCAGCTGATTTGAAATATTTTTTAAAACCTGCGTGAATAACCCCAAAGTAAGGAGGTTATGATGAATTCGATGCTTACTAAAAAACCGGAGTATGAAAAGGAGGTATTAGGAAAAGGCAGACTCTGCAAAAGCAAATGCCGCCACCGCCTCGAGGAGGTGGCAACGGCAAGGGCTGGTCGACTATAGCAGACCAGAAATTCGATAGAGTTGTAAACCTACGGAACCTTGATAAAGTTAGAAACAGGATGCCGTAATTGAAAATGATTATCATGAAAAAGCTAAAATTAGATATCGTAAATGTCGGTGAAGTTTTAACACGGGAACAAATGAAGAATATAGTTGGTGGAAGTGGTTGTTGTATTTTTTACAGAACTACCGATGGAAGCAATACCTATTCGGGGAGCACATGCGGACATTCGGTCGGAAGCGCTCAAAACTGGTACAATGGTTCTGCAACAACCGCAGACGGAAACTATTATGTTTCTGGATATTGCTGTGCCAGCTGTTAATGTTGTTTATTACTGCCAAATAAAGACATCAAATTATAAGGCGAGAGAAAGGTGACTTGTAAAAAACCTTTTTTCAGTAGATCGCGTGGTTAGTAAATGGGTCAAAATTTGGTTTTAAAGTAATGAAACTGCCTATTACAGGGATGTAAGACTGTTACGCTTATATTCCTGTAATTTTAGGTTCGCTTTAATAGGACATACTTAGGAATCGTGAAATCACCGAAAAATATAAATAGGAGCAATTTCCGACCCATTTGGCTTTTGGCTATTGTCGTGGTGGCCGTAGCATTTTCATGCGGAGGGTGTAAAGCTGAAAGAAAGCCAACGGCGGAAAAGGCGCGTGACCAACGGCTCGGTCGGGTCGTGGTCGTCGTGCATTCGGATTTAGGAATTCCTGTTACCATTTCATCCCTTCCGGCTTTTGACAAAAGCAATGAGCGCAAGGTAATTGACGGTACGGCTGATACGGTAGAACTCACCGTATATGAGGCGGACTTGATGACCGTGATGCATCGAAACATGTATAACGACACGTTATTGGTAAGAAAAGGGGATACCGTATTTCTCGACTTTCAAAAAGGGACCTATTCTAAGCGTGTCAACAATAATGAAACGGAAGCCTTTAATTTGCAGTATTATATTGAAGGCACATCAATTCTGACTCCTGATCCGGTGCTCGGAACCTTTTACGGTTTGCGTTGTATTGATATCCGCGGTGACTTTCAAAAGGATCGGGTCTGTCACATCGAAAAAAAAGTAGACAAACTTGACAGTGTCCAGGCTGGGTTGATCAAATCGCGCCTCAAAGCGATAGGGGAGCTGTACGGCCAGAATGCCCAATGGGCAGCGCAGCGATACGTGGACGAGCCCGCCTTGTCCCAACTGTTGATCGATGAATTACGAAGGACCTATTTCAACAAACTGCACATATTCGATTATCTATATCCCGAACTGGGAATCGTCCAAGAAATGAATTCGGAACGCTTTTTCAATGATTCAACCATCCTGTATCCGCGTTTCAGCCATTACATCAATCTTGGGTTTGAGCACAATAAGGCAAGGCTGCTGGATTCGATTGAGCAGTTTCTACCTGCCGGTGAACGGGCAAACTTAAGTCATGTCTTTGATGAGCTGCCGTCAGTCTACAGCGATACATTGGCAAAATATTTCAGGGTTGCTTGTTTGAATCAAATGGTACGCGCTAAATATGATGTTGATGCTGTTAAGAAAAGCTACGACCAGTTTGTTCGCACGTATCAGGACGAGTGGCTCATCAACAACGTCAAAAACGCCTATGATTGGGCGCAGCCCATGTTGAATGATGTACGCTTATTGACCTTGGACAATGACTCAAGCGCAACCCTGCTGTCGATTATACAAGACAACAGGGGCAAGGTGATCTATATAGATTTCTGGGCTAGCTGGTGTAGCCCCTGTAGAGAAGTGATGCCAGCGGCCAAAGCACTGAGAGAAAAATATGCAAGCAGGGGAGTCGTCTTCATATATCTTGCCATAAAGGATAAGTTTGACGAATGGAAGGCGGCCTCAGATGCTGAAGGACTGGCCGGTTTACCGTATAATTTCCTTGTGACGAACGACAGAAATTCGACCTACCTTAGAGATATCAACTTGACATCGATTCCCCGTTACCTGCTATATGACCAAACAGGCATATTGAAGCACAACGATGCTCCGGGGCCGGATACGGAAGAGATTTCTGAAATTTTTGACAGATACATTGGAAATTAACTACACTATTTAACAGTGAGCGTGGACAAGCAAAATACAAAACAATGATCCCTACTTATATTATAAATCTCAAGAAAAGAACAGACAGGAAGGCCCATATCATTCGGGAATTTGGCCCTCGTTCCGAGTTCGACTTAACTATAGTGAATGCTGCGGAGAGATCCAATG